>JAHITX010000105.1 GCA_018817425.1 Pseudomonadota bacterium | reverse complement strand
GCCCTCAGAATAAACTATGATAAACCCCTGTATAATAAATTTGTTCTGTTCTCATCAAAGATTTACTTTAAGCAGTTCGCACCAAAATTCCTGTCAAGTACTTTTTTACTTCTTTTTCATTTTTTTCGCTGAATAGTTACAAATTATTTATGGTAAAAATACTGTCATCATAAGTCTTGTCTGTTTTTGAATAAACAATGTTATTTATGAGCATCGCCGCTTTTTCACCGTTTATAATTCGTGCAGCCCCCTGTATGAAACTCTCCGGATTAACTCTGAAGTTATAGAACGTATCCCGTCGTAAACCCTTCAATATTTTAACGATTGTTTTTCTGGTAAGGGTTGTCTCTTTTGCAATTTCAGCCACTAAGTCATACGTCAAAGAACCAAGGAGAGAATCTGCCTTTTCTGTTATACTTCTCTCCTTTTTCATGCTTTCACCGGCTTTAAGTGTCGCCTCATCAATTTTGTCCTGTTGTTCGCCGGAAGTTATGTTTATTAAAACCTTTTTCACCGTCAGATTGGTATCAATTGTTTTTATACATTTCTCTATAAGTTCTTGACTGGCAAAATCCACTTCATACACGGTCTTTACTTTAATTTTTTTCCATAAATCCTGAAACTCTATTTTAGCAAAATTATCATTCGGCTTTAAAACAGGTTCATTAATGTTATTAGCGCTTTCATTTTCAGCGGCTGTAAAGTTTGCTGTTGTGTAGATATTCTGCAGCAGTTCTGAAACACAGCTTTCAAAACCCTTTAATTTTTCGGGGACTTCATATGTTTTGCTTTCTATATCTTTTATTAAAGTATCTGTAATCTGGTAATTATTATCAATATATCCCTTGATTTTCATATCAAAGATCAAATCCATTGAACTCTGATTATCAAAGGTGAATTTCTCGCCCTTTTCATTTTTTAATATACGGTTATTCAATACATCAATGGTAAGGTTGCCCGGTCTTTCGGATAGTGACGCTACAATTTCATTCTGAAGAGCCTTTGCAAAAAAATCATAGGATTCGCTTGCAACCACAGTTAATTTGTTTATATCAAAAAATTCACTTTCAAGAACAGAAGTGTCCATGCGCTCACCTTGGGAATTTACGCAAATACGCAAACCCCGTCCTATTTCCTGTCTTTTACTGATTTCCGACTGGCTGTGTTTCAAAGTGCATATTTGGAACACATTGGGATTATCCCAGCCTTCCCGCAGTGCAGAATGAGAGAAGATAAAGCGGGTAGGTTCGCTCAGGCTTAAAAGCTTTTCTTTATTTTTCATAATAAGATCATATGCACTTTCATCATCACTTCCGCCTTCCCCTCTTTTTTCCTTTGAATTGACAAAGCGCCCCTTTTTATCAATTGAGAAATAACCTTTGTGAATTTCATCCACTGCAAATCTGTGCAAATAGTCATTGTAATCAGTTTCAAACAAACATACCTCGCTGATTGCCCTCTTATACTCCTCTTCAAATACTTTTGCGTAGTCGCCTTTTTGCCGGTTATTGCTTTTATCGTACAGCCGATATTTTGCCACCTCATCAATAAAAAAGAGGGATAAAACCTTTATGCCTTTTGTAAACATCATACGCTCTTTTTCAATATGAGATTTTACGGTCTCCCGAATCTGTATGCGGCGGACATGTTCTTCATCCACATCGCCGGTTGCTTGCCCAACGGTTAATTCCACGCCATTAGTAAAGGAAACTCTGTTGGTTAATCCGTTAATCTCTTTTACAATAAAGCCTTTATACTGTTGGAGTTCATTTGAGAAAACAAACAAATCATCCTTTTCTTTTATCTGTCTGATTTTTTTCTGTATGCCGTTGCTCTGTTTTACCTCAAGCTCCAAATAGGCAACGGGGTACTTGCTGGTACTAATCTGTATTCTATCGAGAAAGAGATAACAATTAGTCCCGGAGTTGCCAACGACTTCAATACCCTTTACACTTATTTTTTTAACAAGCTTCCGGTTATAGGCATCAATGGCATCGAGGCGGTAGATTTTATTGAACTCGAAATCTTTTTTGTGCGTAGCAGAGTATCGCAGTGTAAAAAGCTGATTGAACTCTCTGTCGGTGAATATCTTTTCAGCCTTTTTACCAAAACGCTGAGGTTCATCAATGATTAAAATCGGTCGTGCCCGCTTGATAATATCGATAGGTCTCTCTGACTGTAAAGAATCCAGTTTTTGATAAATCTTTCGGGATTCCTTGCTGGTTGTGGCGAAAGCCTGATAATTCATGATGATCACTTCGATATTGGAAGTGTCCGCAAAGCTTTTAATGTTTATTAAATTGGATTTATTGTTGGTGTTGTAAATCGAAAACCGGATTTTTTTTCCGTATATTTCCTGAAAATGCTCGGCTGTTATCTCCAGGGATTTGTGTACACCTTCACGGATAGCCACGGAAGGCACCATGATAATATACTTGTTCCAGCCATAGTGCTTGTTGAGTTCGTACATGGTTTTGGTATAGACATAGGTTTTCCCTGTACCGGTCTCCATCTCAATGGTAAAATTGAGCCCGTCCAAACGACTGATCGTTTTTAATCCCTGTTCTTTTTGCAAGGCTTGAACATTCTTTAAAATATCAGTATCTATAATTTCCAGCTTTTTGTTGGAAAAAATCTCTTCAGTAAAAAGTTCTGTCCTGCCGATAACTTCTTTTCTAAATCCCTTGCTTTGTCCTTCGAAACAACGGACAACGGCCATGGTGGCATCAGTCTGGTAGGGTTGCTGTTTGAATATCAGTTTCATTCTTTTGTCTCCAGCAGTTTTTTTATTTCCCGGTCAAAATCTGATTCAAAAAGCCGGTCTTGTATAGGACGGTATTTTTCAAATTCACTTTCGGCGATTGATTTGGCAATTTCTGCGGTTACTTTGCCCGCATTTTGAAGAACTTCCTCTTCATTAAACTGCAGAAATGCATCCAGCTTTTTCACCCAATCTTTCATAGTCATAGGGATTCCCCGTTCTGCTTGATGTTCTGCATAATCCAGATACATAGTGACAATCCGGTTCAGAGGTTTTAATTCCTTTTCTGTCAGATAATTTTTGGCAATTGAAACATCTGATTTTCTAATTTTCCCATAAGGAGAATTTTTCCACGAAGCAAGCCCCATATAATCTTTTTTGTGATCTGCTCGGGATACAATAACTTCAGCCGCTGTCTGCTTTGTAATTGCCCAGTGAAGTTTATTTTGAACTGTTGCGAAAAACAATTTTGTAGTCTCTGCGTTCACATCATAATCAATACTGCATTCAGCATAAATGTCTGTAATTTTTTGATATAGCCTTCTTTCGCTACTGCGGATGTCCCTTATCTTTTCGAGCTGCTCATCAAAATAGTCTTTACCGAAAAGAGGTTTTGGATTTTTCAAACGCTCCACATCCATTGTGTAGCCTTTAATTATATATTCTTTAAGAACTTGTGTTGCCCAGATACGAAACTGGGTTGCTCGAAGAGAATTTACCCTGTAACCAACTGCAATAATGGCATCAAGATTGTAAAATTTAGTCTGGTTTACTTGGGTTTTCCCCTCAATAGCGCCATGCTGAGTGGGTATTTCCAAAATGGAAACAACCACTTTTTCATCAAGTTCGTTGGTCTCAAAAATATTTTTTAAATGCTTAGATATAGCAGGAACGCCAACATCAAAAAGTTGAGCTATTTTTTTTTGCGGCAGCCAAATAGTCTCATTATACAAATAAACATCAATTTTGATTTCACCATTGGGATTCTTATACAGCAAAAACTCTGTCAGCTTTTCATTATCTTTTTTCATAATTATATCACCATCACTTTCGTTTCCGGCGACAGCCTTTTAAACCGCTCTTCCACATTTATGCGGTCTTTGTCGTCTTTGAAGCCGGCATCTTTAAATACTACTTTAAAAGGTTTTAAATCCGCTATGGTATCGATAATTTTAAAATCAATGTCATTATCAAAACAGGCGACAAGAGCATTGGTCTGGACGATAAAAACTGTGTTGCCGAGTATCTTTTTTGTTTCTATGGGCAAGGAGAGTTCAAGACCGAGATCAAGAATAACTTGAGTTAAAAGGTCTTCTGGGGTGCGGTCTTCTTCGATGTTGCTTTCAAGAAAACTGAGTTGCTCCTGTTTGAGTTCACTCGGATGATAAAACACATTTTTCATGTTGCTATCGGCGGTTTTGTAAACACGAAAGCCGATATCGATATTTTTTGACCACGAAACACTCGAAATACCCGAAAGGGGATCAGAATTTTTGTTGTTGACCTCGCCAAACAGATCATATTCTTTGTTCTCTTTTTTCGTGTTTTTCGTGGTTAATTCTTCTATTATTTTCTTCCCTGCACGGCGGATGCGTTCTTTGCCGATTTCGGCAATGGTTTTGTAACCTGCTTGGTAGGCTTCGCTGTTTTCGTCGGTTTTTTCGGGGAGTTGTACCATGATGAATTTGCGGTTGCCGTTATCTTCGGCGTTGAGCTGCATTACTGCGTGGGCTGTTGCTGCTGAGCCAGAAAAAAAATCCAACACAATAGCATTATCGTCAGAGTAAAGATTTATAAACCATTTTATCAATTGTGTAGGTTTGGGAGTATCAAAAGGCTTAAAATCAAATAGTTCTTTTAATTCTCTAGTAGCATCAGCATTAGAACCGTATTTATCCAGCCAAGTACTCCATCCTACTGATTTTTTAATATCTCTAATTTTTTCATAGGGTACCCATCTTTCTGTTTTCCCATTCACGCTAACCCCGGAGTCATAATTCCTAAGTTCCCAATGAAAAAAATCAGGATCTTTTAGTGCTACAACAATTAGTGGATTATTTTTGCCCCAGCGCCAATGACCTTCTTTCCCATCGTTTCTATATGGAACCACCTCAATACCCTTAGGCGTGACTAATGGGTAAAATTGATTGGGCCTATCTTCTCTTAAAGATACACCACCCCATTTCATTAGCTCACGTCCTTTTCTATAAGGTCCGTTTATATCTTTCTGATTTAACCCACCAGTTGAACGTTCTTCTTGAGAAATATTAATAATGGAATTCTTATAATAAATAAGTAAGTATTCATGGCCCGTTCGGAGCCCTGTTTTTTCTTTACCCCCACTTGCTTCTGATAACCATGGCGCGCATGCTAATTTATTTCCTTCACCAAAGATTTCATCAAGGATTTTGCCTAATTGAAAAAGCTCTGTATCATGAATAGATACCGCAATAAGCCCATCACCAGCCAACAAATCCCTTGCTATTATAAGCCTTTCATACATCATACTCAGCCAATCGGAATGAAACCTGCCGTTACTGTCTGTATTCTTAAAAAGCTTTCCGCCTTCTTCATCCTCTACACCAAGTTCTTCTTCATACGCTTCTTTGCTCTTTTTAAAATCATCTTTATAGATAAAATCATTACCTGTATTATACGGCGGATCAATATAGATCATCTTCACTTTGCCGAGATAACTCTCCTGTAAAATTTTCAGCACTTCAAAATTATCGCCTTCGATATACAGGTTTTCGGTGGTATCAAAATTTACCGATTCTTCTCTGCACGGTCGCAATGTTTTGGTAATGGGCGTATTGGCTTTTAGGAGTGAAGCCTTTTTCCCCGGCCAGTCCAGCCGGTAGCGTTCGTCATCGGTTTCCACAAGATTTTTGGATAAACTCTGTTTGAGCAGGTCAAAATCAACAGCCTTTCTAAGATTGCCGTTTTCATCTTTTGTTTCGGTAATTACATTAGGGAAAAGAGCCGCAATCTGTTCTATATTTTTATCCGTCAAGTCCGGTGTCTGCATTTTCAGTTTGTCCACTTGCTATAACTCCTTATTTTTTTTACCACGAAACACACGAAATACTCGAAAGAAAATTAAAAACGCTTTCCCTATTTTCGTGTCTTTCGTGTGTTTCGTGGTTCATTCTTCAACAATCCTCTTCAACTCAGCTTTCTTTGCCAGCAGAATCTTATTTATCTCAACTTTGCGGTTAAACTGTTTTTCCTTTGAAATTTTAACTTCCAGAGCGGTTATCTCGTTTTCTAATGTCTTAATCTTTTTATCAACATCAATAATTTCCTGAAAACTGCTTTTCGTTTTTGCTTTGTTCCGGATAAATGCCCTCACCAATTTTTGATAGACCTTTTCCAGATTAATACCAGTAAAATCAAAAAGCATATCTTCATTCCAGTCGGAAAAATAGTAGTTTTCAACACTGGTATTTTCTTTCAGTGTTATTCCATACGCCACGCTCTCATTAAAAACAAATCGGTATAAAATCTTATACGGTATGGTTTTATCAATAACCTGAAGTACTTTTTTAGGGATTACCAGTTCTTTCAACTCAATTTCAAATATTTGTATCTCTGTAACTGTGTCTGTTTTGGTTATGCCTACTGTGCTTTCGGCAAGTTTATACTTCCAGGTGATTTTTTGAATTTTATCGACAAATTCCTTCTGAAGCTTTGAACTGAGCGTTGCCTTTTCGTAAAATTTGGTTTTTGCAATAAACTTATTTACAAAAGACTCTTTTGGCAGTTTTAATTCATCATTCACAATTCACTCTTTTTACCACGAAACACACGAAATACTCGAAAGAAGAGCAAAAACTCTTTTCCAAATTTTGTGATTTTCGTGTATTTCATGGTTTATAAAATTATCCTTTCAATTTGCACCTTCGGATGATGACCAAAATTGACAAGTAAACCAAGTTTATGGCCTGTAGCCTTTAAGTAATTAAACAATTGTGCTTTGTGCTCATTAGCCAATTCCGTAACGGCTTTTAACTCAACAATTATTTTATCATAGCAGATTAAATCCGGTTTGTACCGTTGTTCAAGTTTTTCCCCCTTGTAAGTAAGAAGAATTTCTTTCTGAGAATAAAAGGGAATTCCTTTACAAGTAAGCTCTTTTTCAAGACATTCCTGATATACAGCTTCCAAAAAGCCACATCCCATCTCACGATATACTTCAAAGATTGCTCCCTGAATTAAAAAACATTCATCTTTATAAAGTATTTTTTCGCGCCCTTCATTTTCCATTACTGTACGTCCTTATTTTTTACCACGAAACACTCGAAAGAAGAATTAAAAATGTTTTTCCTCTTTTCGTGCCTTTCGTGTGTTTCGTGGTTATTTGTCTTCATTATTTTACCGCCACAAAAGTTAATAGCTCAAAATCTTCCAGACCTTTTATATTATTCATCAGGGCAGTGGTACCGCCTGCTGTAAAAAGACTATCAACATCGCCTTCATCTTTGACATTGAGCACCGCTTCAATGGACTTATTGAGTAAACCGGAATACTTCGACATATTTTTGCCATCATCGGTTTCATCATTAAAAAGATCATATACTTCTTTGATCGGTTCACTTTTTCCCTTGCACAGGGTTCGCAGGATATCCAGTGTGTTTTTAACATTTAAATGGTTGGACAGAATTGAACCATCTGCTTTTATATATACCAGATAAAACGGGTGGAGCTGGTTTGTTTTGTCAATATTGATTTCATTATTGATATTCTTTAAAACAAAAACAACGCCTTCTTCAATGCCCCGTTCAGTATCCTCTTTGCATACAGTATGCATGCCATTCGCAACCCTCTCAAGGCTGCCATGCTCTTTGATATAATTCACCAGGTCCATTCGGAAATCATTTAAGCCAAGATCGGTTATGGATACTCCTGAACCCATTTCTTCAATATCCACTACTTCTTCCTGCAACTTTTCAAGCTGTTTTTTTCTGAAAAGCAGATCTGATGATTTATTGGTGAGTACATTATCTTCGCCGGAAGCAGTTGCGTCCACCATGAACATTTTACTTTCGACCCGGTTTTTCAAATTGATATAGTCATCAAGAGAAAGCTGCGGCCAGAAGTTGACGAGCTGAATATCTTTATTTATAGACCCGATTCTGTCTATTCGACCAAACCGCTGGATAATGCGGACTGGATTCCAGTGGATATCGTAATTTATGAGTGTGTCGCAATCCTGCAAGTTTTGTCCCTCTGATATACAGTCTGTTGCAATCAGAATATCTATTTCAGGGGCATCCTGTTTTCTGCGTTCTTTTGAACGGGGGGAAAAGTTTATAAGAAGGTTATTAAAGCTGTTGTCTATCTTTAGTGTGTTTTGATTGTTATCAGAGCCTGTTATCTTTGCGGTTGCCAGGTTGTGGACTTTCATATTGTAGTCAGCAAGGTTCTGATAGAGATAGTTCACCGTATCGGCAAAAGCGCTAAAAATTAGAATTTTGCGATTCCCCGGATTTATAGGAGATTCCAGTTTCTTCTTGATGAAATTCTTTAAATCCCGGAGCTTTGTATCATGTTTCGGCGTAACTTTTGCCATCTCTTTAAATATGGCTTTTGCAACAAATATATCTGCCTGCAAATCATGTTTCCAGCCGGATGTGTTCATATCGACAAGGTTTACCTTAACTTTGCCGCCTACACTCATTTCATCACTCAGCCAGTCATCACTTTCTGAGTCTATGTTAATATCATTCAGTTGGGTTGATTCGGCAAAACCTTGAGTGCCTTTCTTTTCAAAATCCTCAATTTTTCCTATGGTAATTTCATTCTCTTTTATAAATTTACTAAGGGTGATTCTGAATGAATCGACAGAGCTTTCAAGCCTCTTAAGCAAGTTTACCCGCATAAGGGTTTGCAGGCTTTTTTCCCGGTGCGATTGTTTAAAGCTTACTTTTTCACTGATGTTGGTGTCGTATAACTCACTATAAAAGCTTCGTTTACTGTCCAGAATATATTCTGTAGGCGAATAGATAGCCAGGTTCAGCCTTGAGAGTTCTTTGTAGAGTTCCGATATCTCAATAAAGCCTTCAAGATCAGTAATATCCGCATGGTGTGTAATTGGCTTTAATCGATTAGGGAACTTGCCGATTTTATTGATGTCATAATATTTTTCGATATGTTTTCTGCTTCTGGCAATGGTAACGCTATCAAGCAGTTTAAAAAAATCAAAATTCATATTGAGGCTGGCAAGCAGCGCCTGACTGCTTCGTTCTTCTACCGGCAGTTTAGTCCAGTCATTAAAGATTTTCTGCGCATTGGATAAAATTGTTTCAACTGATTTTTCAGTACCCAGATTGTCATCTGTCTTCCCGGTTTCTCCTTCCCACGCCAAAGCAATCTGGTTTTTTAAATCCGTAAATCTGTTATTAACAGGTGTTGCTGAAAGCATTAGGACTTTTGTTTTAACACCAGCCTTCATGACATCGTTAAGCAGCTTCTGGTAGCGGGTCACTCTATCTTTACGTGGATCATTATTTCTGAAGTTATGCGATTCATCAATGACCACCAGATCATAATTGCCCCAGTTTATACGTGATAAATCTATTCCATTAGATTCACCTTTTTCTCTTGATAAGTCTGTATGGAATAAGACATCATAATTTAAACGATCTTTGACCAGTGGGTTGTCTTCATAGTTGTTTAAAAAAGTCTGCCAGTTATCTCCCAATTTTTTGGGACAGAGTACAAGTACCGTGCGGTTTCTTTCCTGATAATATTTTATGACACCTAACGCCGTGAATGTTTTACCAAGTCCGACACTGTCAGCAAGTATACAGCCGTTATGCCGCTCCAGTTTATTGATAATGCCCAGAACAGCATCACGCTGAAAGTCATAGAGCTTGTTCCAGATTATCGATTCTTTAAATCCCGTTTTTTCGTTCGCCAGTTCATCTTCTGAAATATCTTCAAGGAATTCATTGAAAATATTAAATAGAGTGAGATAATAGATAAATTCCGGGGGGTTTTCTTTATAGAGATCAGCAATGTAACCAACAACTTCGTTCGTTACATTTTTTAATGTTTTCTCGTCATTCCAAATATCTTCAAAATTCTGCAAGTATTGACTGGTTGTCGCATAGTCATCGGTTTTAATAATCTGATGCAGTATCGAGTTGTCTTTCTCATATCCAAAACCGGCACTGCTGAATTCATTGATGCCCATGTACACATAGCTGTTATCATTGTTTACGAGCGAAATATGCGGCTGTATGTATTTATTGTCGATATTTGTTTTGAATTCTACTTTCTGTTCAATCCATTTTTTGCACTCTTTCGCAATCGCCTTGCCTTTAAGCTCGTTTTTCAGGTTTATTTCAAACTCAGATCCGCTTATAGCCTTTTGCCTGAAATTGGCATGTATTTGAAACTCCCAATAAACTTTAAATTATATTGTTGATGGCACAGCAATATCAGTCCCAGCCACATCAGCTGCTTCCACCAGTTTCAGGCCAAATTGTTTAGCTCGGTTTTTCATGTTTTTTATTATTCTCTGTTTATATTGCATCT
>JAHITX010000104.1 GCA_018817425.1 Pseudomonadota bacterium | reverse complement strand
GGCAATGGATGCAAAACCTTATTACAAAATCTATAATGTTCCATGGAAGAAAAACATAACGGTTCTTGAAATAATAGTATATGTTCATGAGAACCACGAAGCAATTGCCTTTGATTATTCCTGCCGGGGAAGGGTATGCGGACGTTGTGCCATGATGCTTGACGGCGAACCGATGATGGCATGTTTTACTCCTATAAAAAATGACAGGGATATCGTTCTTGAACCCTTGAAGGGTTTTCCTGTAATCCGGGATTTTATTGTGGATAAGAGCAAGATCCTTGAAAGAATCGCCAAAATAGAGTCGAGAGTAAGATCAAAACCTCTTGTAGAAAAAGACATAACTGCGGTAATGGACCCGGCTCTGGCCAAAAAGATAGGCAACCTGGAATGGTGCTGTAGATGTTTATGTTGTGTTGCCGCCTGTCCGGTTATTAATGAAATGAAGGAACCTGAAAAATTTATAGGACCTGCAGGCATTGTTGCCTTCGGATTGCGTTACTATGACCCATTTGATGAATTAGACAGGGTCTTGGAAGCGGTTCAAAATGGCCTCTACGCTTGTATCATGTGTGGAAACTGTAACAATGTTTGCCCTGCTGCCGAAATCGATCATTTGGGCCTCTATGGAGAATTGCGAAAAGAAGCCGAAAAGAAAGGTCTTAACACATAGGCAGGAGGTAACTTACAGGCTGATAGCATACTATGAAAGGATCTTGGGGGCTCTGGTAACTTTGAAAACAGCTCCTTTTTACCCGATTTCTGCGTCACGCCCGAATTTCAGAGAGTTTTGGAGCCGATGAGAGCCAAAGGAACACCCGTTACTTCATAAATAAATATTGCCGAATGCAGAGTAAGGTATAGATATAACTTGCTTACCCCACCCTCTGGATGGTGGAAAGAGCATGATGTGGATATAAGTAATCAAAATTTATAAGCATTTGCCATAAAGCATTTGCCGATCATTCGGATCTATGCCGAAAAGATCGGTTTGTGTGAAATGATTAATCAGTTGATTCCAAGTGATATGGAGCTTTCCATGAAAAAGAACCTATGTCTCATTTCCTTCCCCGCCGGAACTATCAAACCTCTTAGGGCCACACCAGCAGAGCTGGTGGTTTAATGTAAAGCAATTATCCCTCCCTTGATAGTCAATGGTGGGTAACATTTTATTTGATACAATTCGCAGGATGCCAACCTTCGTTCCTACCTATTAAGCCTTCATTAACAATAGTATTAGCCTATAGTTTTACTGTTATTATATTGGAGTTGTATTTAATAATAATCCTGTTAATATCTTCAACAGTTTTTGTTATCTTGTATAAATACCCTGATTTTATAGTAATTTATATGCTGTGATGAATTTAACTAAATAAAATTAACCTATGATCAACCACTTGTATAAATATAACCAGGACCGTGTTCGTCTATAAATGGATTTTTCCGGCATTAAACAGCCCTTTTGTTATTTGATGTCTTGCCTGACAGCACCTGGTAAATGTTGTTGCCTCCAAAAGGGCTGTTTAATGCCGGAAATAATAGATAATTATAACTACAAAGTCGGAGGGAGGAATGAAGAAAATGAAAAACTTGAGAATTATAAAGTATTTTGGATTATCATTGTGCTCATTGTTTATTCTGTTTTTATGTGGCGGTATTGTTCAGGCAATGGATTTACCAAAGGTAATTGATAAGACCAACTGTAGTCAATACAAAGATCTTCTTATTCCGGCATTGTACCGTGCGGTTGAGAGAGGCGAGTGGGTTATTACCCCTGGTCAAATAAACTTTAAATACAAACAGGATGACAGCTTTCTTGCGGCAAGCACAAAAAATAAAGGAAAATTCGATATAAGTCCTGATGGCGACTTGATCGATAAAACCGGAAAATACCCGGAAAATATATACGGTTATCCTTTTCCCAAGATTGATCTTAAAGATCCCAAAGCCGGAGAAAAGATAATATATAACTTTAATTTCCAAAGATATCGTTTTATGGGCTCAAGAGAGCATATCTATATTAGTTGGATAGACAAAACAGGAGAAGAACGTTATGTTGCGGGCATTGATCAGCGCCTTTATTTGAATGGGCGGCTTCCGGGTCAGGAAGTGAAAAATCCCGATAAGTTTCTTTACTTACAATTTCAGAATGTTATGGAGCCAATGAGCGTTAAGGGAACCAATACATTGGCCTACGTTTATATGGACAAAAGGAATGATAGCAATTATGCCTATGTCCCTGCCATTCGAAGAATACGGCAAACCGGCTCAACTACTAGGTCTGACCCCTATATGGGCTCTGATTCATGGTTGGATACGAATTACGGGTGGGATGGGAAAGACAGCACCATGAAATGGAAGTATGTAGGAGAAAAAATAATTCTAGTTGCCTTTACTAGTCCGGATATGATTCCGGTACAGGAATTGCCGTATGGAATAATGACCAGGGCATTTCCTTATTCCGGCAAACATATCAAATACGGTTGTGAAGATCCAAACTGGAATGGTGCACCCTGGGCGCCTCTTAATGTTATATATATTCCAAGAAAAGTATGGATTGTTGAACAGATGCCTAAAGATCCGTATTATAACTGGGGGCTGCACGTAAATTATATTGATCAGGAAACTTATACAATATGGTACAAAGAGGTATATGAAAAATCCGGTGATTTCCGGATATGGATCTCCACTTTCTTGCATTACAGCGAGACCCCAAGCGGTAAAAACAATACGGGAGATTGGGATTCTCAAATCTTTGTTGACGTAAAAGCTCATCATGCTACAGCCGTAAACCGGTCAGCACACCCGGAAAATGCCTTGTTTATGCCTGCTTCAAAACTTGATCCCAGCTTTTTTACCGTGAATAATTTCTTGCTGCTGTCTAAATAAGATACTTCCTTATTCAAAGGCCGGGATTTTCTGAACCCCGGCCTATCGGATTCGCCAACTTCTAACTATATTTATTACACTTATTATACCCCCACCATCAATAGCTTATCCCTATAGTTATCCTAATATTATATTGGCGTTGTATTAGTCAGGGGTAATTCTATATATATAGGTTTTACCTATATATATACCATTGTTTTATTGGAGTTGTATTTAATAATTATCCTGTTAACATAAAATCAAAAGTCAAGGATATATTTAAATTCTGTCTTTTTAAAATAACTTTTAAATAAAGGAGGGTTAACTTTATGATTACAATGGGCATAGATGTGGGTGCATCCAGCACAAAAGCGGTAATCATGGATGGCGATAAGATTCTGGCAAAGTATTGTCATATGGTCGGGAACGAAGAAGAACAGAATGAGGAACAGGTCATCACGAACGCATTAAACGGAGCAATTGCCAAGGCTGGAATCAGCAGAGATGCTATCGGCAAAATTGTCGCCACCGGCGGAGGAGGAAAGAAAGTGGGTTTTGCTGATGATGTGGCAACAGAAATTTCCTCAGGTGCCAGGGGGGCCATATTTGAAGTTCCGGCTTCAAGAACGGTAGTGGATATGGGCGCCGAGAAGGCAGCGGTAGCAAAATGCGATACTGATGGGAATGTGGTGGATTTTGCCACAAATGAAAGATGTGCGGCAGGAGCCGGTGCCTTTATAGAGTCGATGGCCAGGGCCCTTCAATCAGATCTTGAAACATTTATTAAGCTTCATTTTGAGTCCGACAAAAATATTCCATTAAATGCTCAGTGTGCAGTATTTGCAGAATCGGAAGTGGTGTCATTGATAAATACAGAGGGAGTAACAACGGCGGACATCTCCAGAGCGATTAACAAAGCCGTAGCCGAAAGGTGTTCATCAATGATCCGAAGGGTCGGAATAGAAAATACTGTAACGGTTATCGGCGGAGTTTCACTAAACAGCGGCTTTATTGATGGTCTTGAAGGGTTTCTTAAGACAAAAATCACAGTGCCCCAGGACCCGATTTTTACAAACGCCGTTGGTGCTGCGCTAATTGCGCAAGGATAAGGAGGAAATACAGAAAATGGCAGAAAAAAAAGAATATTTCAGATGGGTAGAGTCAACCTATGTAAACCCCGAAATGGATTGGAGAAAAGCTGATATTATTTCTGCAGGTATTGATGTCGGCTCGGTAAGTTCGCAGATGGTTGTTTTATGTGATGGTCAGATATACGCATATAGTAATACCAGAAGCGGTTCAAGCAGCCCTAAAAGCGCCCAAAATGCCATGGATTTATGTCTTAAAGAGATCCCTGGTCTCACCTATGATAACATCAATTATCTTATTGGAACAGGTTATGGCCGGGTTAATATTCCCTTCGCGCATAAAGCCATAACCGAAATATCATGCCATGCGCTGGGAGCGAATTATATGTATGGCCCTAGCGTCAGAACCGTGCTTGATATGGGTGGGCAGGACTGCAAGACCATCCGTATTGATGAGAAAGGAAAATGCTTAACATTTCTTATGAATGATAAATGTGCAGCAGGAACCGGACGCGGCATGGAGGTATTTGCAGAGATGTTGAAAGTTCCGGTAACCGAGATCGGCGACATGTCGCTTGACATAGACGAAGAACCGGAAGCAGTCAGCAGTACCTGTGTGGTATTTGCAAAATCCGAGGCTACAGGTCTTTTAAAAAGTGGCTGGTCAAAGAACATGGTTCTGGCGGCATACTGCAAGGCAATGGCCACAAGAATTCTGGAACTTCTTGACAGAATCGAGGTGGAGAAAGACTTTGCCATCACCGGCGGAATTGCTAAAAACAAGGGTATTGTTAAACGAATTGAAAAACTCATTGGAGTTGAGGCTTTGATACCTAAATATGATACCCAGATTGCCGGTGCGTTGGGAGCTGCAATGTTTGCCAATGCCATCTAC
This sequence comes from Pseudomonadota bacterium, assembly GCA_018817425.1. Classification (NCBI taxonomy): domain Bacteria; kingdom Pseudomonadati; phylum Pseudomonadota; species Pseudomonadota bacterium. The sequence continues at coordinate 12,396 of JAHITX010000104.1, read as the reverse complement.
AAAAAACAAAACAAAAATAAGTCGGCAGCTTAATGAGAAAATCAAAATAAAGGAGGCACCAAATGGCAGAAATGCTTAAAACTATGGAAGAAATAAGGAAGGTGAATGCTTCTTTCCCCTTAACAGAGCCGGCAAGAAAATGGAAAGAACAGGGAAAGAAAATTGTCGGATGGATTTGCATCAACATTCCGGAAGAGATAATTCACGCTGCCGGCATGATGCCTTTCCGGCTTACGGGAGGAGATGAAGAAATCTCCCTGGATCTGGCTAATGAATATCTCTTTGGTGGCGGCACCTGTTCCTTCAGCCGGACAATACTGGAATTGCAGTTACGTGGTGACTATGGATTTTTGGATTGTATTGCGGCGGCCACCCCTTGCGAAGGAGTCATCCGTTTAGCAGAAGTTGGCAGTCATTATCACAATATCCCTACCTTGCCTCTTCTTGATACACCGCGAAAATTCAATGACCTGGCTTATGATTTTTATCAGGGCGAAATTGTAGAGTTTAAACAGAACCTGGAGAATTTTTTTGGTATAACAATCACGGATGAGGCTATAGCCGATTCAATCAAACTTTATAACAAGACAAGAAGAGAGCTGAAGAAACTCCACGATCTGATGAAGAGCGACACTCCTCCTCTAACGGGTACCGAAATGCTGGAAGTCTTAAATGCAGCCGTCAGAATGCCAAGGGAGGATTTCAATATCTTGTTGGAAAAGCTGCTGAAAGAAATTAAGAGTACGGGCCGCGCTCTTCCTGCCCAGCCAAGAATTATGATCAGTGGTGCGTTACTGAACACCCCTTCTTTCATAAAAAGTGTTGAGAGTCTGGGAGTAAATGTAGTTGTTGATGATTTCTGCAATGGTTCCCGGTATTGGTGGGAACAGGTTGAAGAAGGAGATCTATGGAAAGCTCTTGCAAAACGCTATCTGCTTCCCAAGTGCTCCTGCCCAAGAATCAATCCGCCTGATAACAGAACTGAGTGGTTATCACAAATCGGTAAGGATTTCAGGCTTGATGGAATTATTGCTCTTACTATGAGATGTTGCGCCCCCTATATCCTTAATCTGCCAATGTGGAAGACCAGACTTGAGGACGAGGGAGTAACCGTTCTGGATCTGGATATTGAATACGGAGGAGGCTTCAGCGGTCAGATCAGAACAAGGATTGAAGCATTCGTTGAGATGTTATCTTTGGAGGTGGCAATATGAAATTAAGAAAGATAGAAAATATTGATACAACAATGTTTGAACAGGGCATCCCTATAATGGCCCAATTGAGGGATCACCATAGCACTACCAAGGCTGAAACCATGTTTTATGATCTAACAATTAAGCTGTGCAATGAAGTGATGTCAGCAGTAAAGGGAGGAAGACCTTTTGTTACAAATGTCATGTCTTTTCCTACTGAAATCTATTGGGCTATGGATATTGCGGGCATCGAATACGATTTTATTGCCGGTATGTTTTCCTTATATATGGGCAATAAAGATGAGATTTTTACTGCTGCGAAATCCATTGGCATCCGGCCGGAAATCTGTTCCGCCCAGCGTGCTCCCATAGGCTGGTTCGCAAAGGGATGGTTTCCAAAACCGAATGCCATCGTAAACACGAGCTTATGCCAATGTGATAATTGTGCTCAAAACGCAAATATTATGGGCGCGCTCTATGATGTGCCTGTCTTTTGCATCACCAGGCCTTATCTCTTCTGGACCCAGAAGGGACTCGATTTCATGATAGAAGAAATGAAGGCTGCAATTGAGTTTCTGGAAAAAACGACCGGGCAAAAGATGGACTATGACAAGCTAACGGAAGCAACAAGGCTGACCAAGAAGCAGATGGAGATCAGCGTTGAGATCCACAATCTTATTAAGACGGCAAGACCAAACCCTGTGAAAAGCGGAACCGGTTTTTTAATACATTTCATCCGTATGATGTTTGCCGGAAGACAGGAGGGGGTTGATTATTGTCAGGCATTTTTAGATGAAATGAAAGAACGTGTTGCCAGCGGGAAAGGTTATACACCTGAGGAAAAATATCGCCTTGTAAGTTGTTATACTTTTCCTCCCGGAATGCATGGTTTGCTTGATTGGATGGAAACGCAAGGTGCCACATTGGTAGCAGAACCAATGTATCACTACTATAATGAAGCTGAGGTTGCAAAGATAGACCCTTTAAAACCGATAGAAGCCCTTGCCAGAATTTTCTATACTGAGCCATACCATGGGTTCTATGGGCCGTATGAAGTGTTTTCAGATATGATTATTAACGATTCAATACAAAGCGGGGTGGATGGTGCGGTAAACTTTTTTAATACCAATTGCCGTATGTGCGGTGCGGTATCCCGGCTGATAAAGGATCAGTTAAGAGAAAAGGCCGGAATCTCTACCCTGACCGTAGATGTTGATGTTATGGAGAATTCTGCAGCTGTGGAAGAGGAACTTAAAAAGAAGTTGGAACAGTTCTTTCTTGTTTTAGATAATGCTAAAAACAAAAGAAAGGTAGCATAGAATTTTATTTTTACAACCCCCTTTATCCCCCTTTTCTAAGGGGGAATTATTTGGATAGTTACCCCATCCAATGTGCATTAATAAGCATAATTGGACCTGCACTTGCTTTTAATTCCCCCTTAACAAAGGGGGGCAGGGGGTTGTAAGCTGAGAGCGCACCGGCTACATCTAAGAAAACATTAATTCCAAAATGCGGTTGCCCGGATGCGCTATAACTGGATAGACTTTTTGTAAGTCCATCAAATTTGATTTTGTAAAGCCGGTTAAAGAGGTATTTAATGACTGATTTAAAGGTAATGATGGGTAATCTGGAGCTTGAAAACCCCATTATTATTTCCTCCGGTCATTTGACCAGAACAGGTGATGACGTCAAAAGATGTATCCGGTATGGAGCGGGAGCTGTAATAACAAAAAGCAGTTTTCTGGAGAATGAATATAAAAAGGTTGTAAGTCCTAACTCAACCGGCTTGTTTCCCGATGCGCGAGCCGGTTTCTATCCTGCCGGCAACGGGATTTTATCTATATCCGGATTATCTCCCATGCCGCTTGAAGCATGGGCAAAATGGTTCAAAGACAATATTAAAGAGATTAAAACCCCTGTTATAGCCAGTATAATGGCCTTATCCGTTGAAGGTTATATTAAGGGAGCCAAATTACTTCAAGAAGCGGGTGCCAAGGCGGTTGAGATTTTGCTTGGTTGTCCTTTGCCATACCCACTTCACCATCACTTGGAAAAATTCTCGTTTTATGCTCCTATTATTGAAGAAATCTGTAGTGAGGTAAAAAGATCAGTTGAAATTCCTTTAGGTGTGAAAATGATGTTTAAGCCATTGGGGCAATCTCCTCTTAAGATCCCTAAGAAAGCTGAATTGGATTGGATGACAATAGCCACGGTTTTTCCGGCTTCTCCCGGCATACAACTCGATAAAATTGAGCCTGTAATTCCCTCATCAGTATTTCTTTCCGGCTCTAAAGCAGCAAAACATGCAAATTTTGTGGCTCTTTTAAGTCAGCGTGACCAATATCAGGATATTCATGTGTCTGTTAGCGGTGGAACGCAGACTTGGAGTGATATTGTAGAGTTTATCATGTATGGTGCAAGTTCTGTTCAGGCCCAGACTGTTTTTCTGCGAAAAGGTATGGGGTTAATTAGAAAATTAAAACGAAATTTATCAGATTATATGGATTCTAAAGGTTTTGCTTCTATTGAAGAAATGAAAGGATGTATCATTCCTAAAATCCTTGCTTACGATGAGGTTGTTGGCGCATATGAAAAAACTAAGGGCAGGATTGTAGTTTCGATAAATGAGCAAAAATGTGTTGGCTGCGGTGTGTGTGAAGAAGTCTGTAACTGGGGAGCAATAAAAGTGGATGCTATAGCAGAAATAGAAAAGGAAAAATGCGAGGGCTGCGGTCTGTGTGTTTGCAGTTGTCTCCAGAAAGCTTTATGGATTGAAAATTCTGATATTGTCAGACAAATCGCCGGGGCATAACAGACCATCATAGTAATTGCCGAACCAAAACAAAAATTGTAACCGAAGGGATATATGGATGGTGATAAACTTATTCCTGTGAAAGATCCCTACTGATTTTATTGTTGGTTTTTTAAATAGTATATATTATAGCGAAAGTAGACTGGAGGTATTTATAATGATTAAGGAAGTTCGTTCTCCGATGCAGGGAGTTATTCTGGAGATACTGGTTAAAGAAGGAGATATGGTAGCAGAAGATGATGAACTGCTAATTCTTGAGGCAATGAAAATGGAAAATTCCATTTATACTTCTTCAAAAGGGACAGTAAAGGAAATTAAAGTCAAAAATAAGGATACTGTTGATACTGATCAGTTATTGGTGATTATAGAATAAAATGTCAAAGAAGGTTATTATAGTAATCAATAATACGGAGGAATAAATAATGAAGAAGCCTACAAATGAGAAAAAAAAGAGTGCTGAAAGCATAAGCCGGGAATCCTTGGAGGCAAAATCGTCTAAAAGCTTATCCAGAAGAGGTTTCTTGAAAGGTGCTCTGACAGTCGCAGGAGCAGGCGGTGCCGGCCTTATAGGTTGTGCGACAATGACGGAAACAGGGACAAAAACAGCCGGTAAAAGCTCTATGGTAAAAGACAATAAAGCCGAAAAGCACTTAAATGCCAAACCCCTGCCAAATTTATCAGCTCCTGAAAAATGGGATTATCAGACAGATATTGTCGTAGCGGGTGGAGGCGGTGCAGGGCTGGCTGCTGCTGTTTCAGCCACGGAAAATGGTGCAAAAGTTATTCTTCTGGAAAAAAACCCTTTCTGCGGAGGTGACACATCGATTGCCGAGATCGCAGGAGGCCTCATTGGAAGCAGATTCCAGAGCAGGTTTGGAATAAAGGCCCCGCCGGTAGGCGCAAGAATTATGGCTGAAGGATCTCAGAATCCGGATGGAATGCAGAATATTGTAACTCCGAATGCAACTGCCGGGCGAAATGCTACTTTTCTGCGACAAATCATGGAACAACAGAAAGATACAATAGATTGGCTTGAAGATATGGGTGTTGTTTATTCGCCGGAAGTAGGTGTGGGGGGGCTTCCGGTTCCCGGCCTTGGTCATGTTCCGATTGATCCCGAACACCCTGAAGAAGGCTGGTATCGCTGGCATCCGCACAATGCCAGGGGTTTTACGGAAGCATTGGAAAAAAGAGCGAAAGCAATAGGTGTTAAGATTTTAAAAGAACATCCTGCAACCGGGCTTGTAACATCGGGTAAACATGTGATCGGTATTGCCGCACGTAATATTGATGGTAAAACAGTATATGTTAAAGCAAAAGCCGTTATACTTGCTACAGGAGGCTTTGGCGCAAATACTGATATGCTTAAGTCTTATTGCTCTCCAAAGCGGGCCGAGGCAGCCAGATATTGGGGAATGCCCGGTGCCACAGGCGATGGGCTCAGGATGGCTCAGGCTTTGGGCGCCGATTTATGCGGAATGGATGAAATAGAAATCTGGGACGGCGGCGCGCTTCGTGAACATGGCGCAACAACGGTATATAGTGCGCCAAATCAGTTGGTCCGCCAAAAATCACTTACAGTCAATAAAAAGGCTAAACGATTCTTCTGTGAAAGTGTTTACAGAGGCCATGTTTACAGCTATCAGGGAGCACAAACCATTGCTCAGCCCGATATGGAATCTTTCACACTCTTTGATGCAAATACAATCAGCAAGGAAGATATTATTAAAAAATTCCATCCCCTTTTTTGCGAATATCCCTGCCCCTGGTTTGAAGAGCAATTTAAGCAATATGTAGCCAAGGGTGTTATTAAGAAGGCTGATACTATTTCCGAATTGGCAAAGAAGTTAAGCATAGATCCCAATGCGCTGGTTAAAACTGTCGATCGTTATAATAGTCTATGTGATGCAGGTTACGATGCTGACTTTTTTAAGGAACCAATTTACATGCATCCTATCCGCACAGCTCCTTTTTATGCGGTGGGACAGAAGGGCGGAAGCTGTTTCAACACCCATGGAGGACTTGTGGTTGATGAAAATTTTCATGTTCTGGATAAAAAATGGGACCCGATTCCCGGTCTGTTCGTAGCAGGAGAAAATGCCGCCGGAGGCGGAAGTGTAGGGTTCGTGCTTCCCGGGGGCCGTTTAGCCGGTATGTTTGCGGCCAAAGAAGTTTTGGGATAGGTTATATGACCGAAACGATTTTATTGATTTGATCATAACCGGATTCCAAATTGTAAAGTCGAAAATAGAAACGCTAAGGAGAAAACTGTGATGAAGCAATCTATAAAAGTTCCCGTGTTAATGATAGTATTGTTAACATTATTTATAATTATTAGTCTGCCTGTCCCGGCTGTATCCGGTTCGGATAATTCACCAAATATTAACAAACATAAAGATCAGGATACCACATGTGAATCCTGCCATGAAAAGGGATCACCGCCCGTAAGGCCTGGCGATGTTACCTGTATGAACTGCCATGGCAGTTATACCGAGCTTGCGGAAAAAACCGCAAATCTTGAAAACAATAAGGCCGGCATCCAAAACCCACACAAATCGCATATGGGTGAAGCCCGCTGCACTCTGTGCCATAAGAACCATGTTCCTTCGGTCCTTTATTGCAATGAATGCCACTCACCAAAATTTGATATGAAGGTGCCTTAATATAGTAAGCGATAAAAACATATACTCCCCTCATCCCCAAAGGATGGCTATTAAGACATAAGCGCAATTATATTATTGAAAGCTGAATATCGAATATCAAACAAGGAATAATGAATATCGAATGAAAAAAGGTATGGAGTTCTTAATTCAAAATTCCTTGTTCGATATTCATTATTTCCTTATAAATTCCTTAGACAGAGTGTGTTAATAATCTAATGTTTTTTGACAATCTTCAATATTAGCATAAGTATAATACTCTGATATCTTTGTGTCACTTTTAAGCCCCTCTTTTTCTTCATACGCCATAGAGGCCCTTTTGCCTGATTCATTATTTTATCTTATCGGCGTTGATAACCCTGTCGTTTCTAAACACAGAAAAAATCTGAAAGATGAATACTGCTGATTTTTTAGTGTGGTAGCAGATTATTTAATCGAACCCAAAGGTGCCTACAGATTATAATAGAGTTAAATGTCATGAAAGAATTTAATGTGGCAGGTAAGAGCCTGCCAAGAAAAGATGACCCCTCAAGAGTTACAGTAAAAGCCATAATTTCCAGTGATTTAATTGTTGTTATTTACTTTTTATAAGAGTATGTATATTTATTAATAGCAGACCGGATGTATTTATAATGACTAAGGAAGTTCGTTCTCCGATGCAGGGAGTTATTCCGGAGATATTGGTTAAAGAAGGTTATTATAGTAATCATAAATACGGAGGAATAAATAATGAAGAAGCCTACAGTCGATCAAACGGAAAATGCTGACCAAATGAGCCGGGAACCTATTGAAAAAAAATCTTTTAAAAGAGTATCTAGAAGAGGTTTTCTCAAGGGGGCTTTGACAGCAGCAGGTGCTGGAAGCGCCGGTCTTATCGGTTCAGCGGCAATAACAGGATTAGGGATAAATAAAGCTGAAGCGGCAGCAAAAAAAGCCGCACAAGCCAAAGGCGAAAAGGCTGAAAAATTCCCTGATGCCAACCCCCTCCCGAATTTATCATCTCCTGAAAAATGGGATTATGAAACAAACATTGTAGTTGCCGGCGGGGGCGGTGCCGGTCTGGCTGCTGCTGTTTCTGCGGCTGAAAAAGGCGCAAAAGTCATTGTGATAGAAAAGAATCCATTCTGCGGCGGTGACACATCGATTGCCGAATGTATAGGCGGAGGCATTGGAAGCAATTTCCAGAACAGATTTGGAATAAAGGCCCCGCCAATAGCTGCAAGAGTTTTGGCTGAGGGCTCAAGAAATCCGGATGGTTCTCAAAATATATCAACACCAAATCCGACTTCCGGGCGAAATGCTACTTTTGTGCGTCAGGTTATGGAACAACAAAAAGAAACTGTAGACTGGCTTGAAGATATGGGTGTGGTTTATTCTACCGAACCTGCTGGCGGTTTGCCTGTGCCCGGTCTTGTGCATGTTCCCATTGATCCCCAACATCCGGAAGAAGGATGGTACAGGTGGCATCCTCACAATGCCAAAGGCTTCACGCAGGCATTGGAAAAAAAGGCAAAAGAACTTGGTGTTACGATTCTTAAAGAACATCCTGCAAAAGGCCTTGTAACATCGGGCAAACGTGTAATCGGCATTGCCGCACAAAACATAGACGCTAAATTGGTGTATTTGAAAGCCAAGGCGGTTATACTTGCGACAGGAGGCTTTGGCGCAAATACGGATATGCTGAAAACTTATTGCACACCCCGCCGGGCTGAAGCAGCCCGCTATTGGGGCATGCCGGGAGCTACAGGAGACGGAATCAGGATGGCACAGGCTCTGGGTGCTGATATGCGCCAAATGGATGAAATAGAAATCTGGGACGGCGGAGTTCTTCGCGAGCATGGTGCCACAACGGTATACAGTGCCCCAAATCAGTTGGCACGTCAGAAATCTCTTACAGTCAATAAGAAGGCAAAAAGATTTTTCTGCGAAAGTCTTACCAGAGGTATGGTATACACCTATCAGGCAGCCCAGACTATTACTCAACCGGATATGGAATCTTTTACACTCTTTGACGCAAATACAATAAGCAAGGAAGACATTATCAAGAAATTTCATCCGCTTTTCTGTGAATATCCATGCCCGTGGTTCGAAAAGCAATTTGCACACTATTTAGCCAAAGGAGTTATCAAGAAAGCCGATACTATTGTTGAACTGGCAAAAAAATTAGGCCTTGATTCCAATGAGCTTATTAAAACGGTTGATCGTTATAATAGCCTTTGTGACTCAGGATACGACTCCGACTTTTTTAAGGAACCGATTTATATGCATCCTATCCGCAAAGCTCCTTTTTATGGAGTAAAGCAAAAGGGCGGAAGTTGTTTCAACACCCATGGCGGACTTGTAGTTGATGAACAATTCCATGTTCTGGATAAAAACTGGGATCATATTCCCGGCCTTTTTGTTGCCGGAGAAAATGCCGCAGGAGGTGGAACTGTGGGATTTGTGCTACCCGGAGGACGCCTGGCCGGTATGTTTGCGGCAAAAGAAGTATTGGGGTAGTATTTTTTACCCGGAAATAAAATGCAATAATCAGACTTTGGAACTGCTTTTAAATTATGAATTTGAAAAAGTTTAGGAGAATCCTCTAATGAGACAATCGATAAAAATCCCGGTATTAATGATAGTAGTGTTTGCGTTTTTTATGATTATAAATATGCCGACCACTGCTGTATCCGGCTCGGATAAGTCGCCAAGGATTAACAAACATGCAGATCCCACATGCAGATCCTGCCATGCAATGGGCAAACCTTATGCAAGGCCCGGCGATGATACCTGTATGAACTGCCATGACAGCTATGCAAAGCTTGCCGAAGAAACAGCAAGCCTTGAAAATTTAAAGGCAGGCATTGAAAATCCGCATAAATCACATATGGGTGAAGCCCGCTGCACTTTGTGCCATAAGAACCATGCTCCCTCTGTTCTTTATTGCAATGAATGTCATTCACCGAAGTTTGACATGGAGGTACCGTAATTGTTTTGTCAGCTTTACTAATTTAGAGCAGATAATTTATTTAAATAGTTCAAACCTATTTTTCGCCTTGACACGGTGTGCCACAAGTGTTACACCTTTTCGAAAAGGAGAAAGAACCATGCCAACTAAAAATCCGAGAGTAAACATTGTTGTCGAAACACCACTGTATAATATAATGCACGACATAGCAACCAGCGAAGGTGTTTCCATGTCCACCATTGCCCGCGATCTTATCCGGGAGGCAATTGAGTTACGGGAAGATGTAGCCCTTGCAGCTTTTGCCGATACAAGGATGAAGACATTTGACAGAAAAAAGGCACTTTCCCATGAAGATATATGGGAATAACCCATGCCTTTTACATTGCGCTATCACCCCGCTGTTCGTATTGAAGATTTGCCCATTATCGATCGAAGAACAAAAGACAGAATTCGTAAAGCTATAGAAGAACGGTTGCAGACAGCACCTCATAAATATGGAAAGCCTCTGCGAAAATCGCTGAAAGGATACTGGAAGCTCCGCGTAGGTGATTACCGGATCGTGTACAAAGTGATTGAGTCCGAAGTATGGATTCTTGGCATTAGACATCGGAAATCGGTTTATATAGATATTGATGCGAGAAAGTAAAGATTTAAAGACCTACCTTTTCATTTCCTCTTGATTTATAAAATGCAAAATGTTAGCAGAATTTAAATATTATTGTTCATTATATATTTTATGAATTTTCTGGAACAAATAATCCATTATCTCATTTTATTATTTATAGGATGAGACTTTTGAAAAATGTTCAATTTTGCTCAAGTTCAAGAAAGGCGAAAATTACAACCACAGGAATATTTCGGGTATTTCGAGGATTGCAATTTAAGCCTGACGATGGAATCGGGTAAAAGGGGGCGTTTTGCAAAGGTCTCAAAAGGATTGAACATGACCGGATACAATAAAGCCCCAATCTTCAGATAATTGAAGCATGGGGCTTTTGTTTTTTCAGATATTGTGAACCAATAAAAACTGGGATTTTAAACCTGAGGTTCCAAATTGGCACTTCAAATTCACACAAGATATATTCCGGTAATATATTATCTCGGTTCTGCAAAGCATGTAACCGACAATACAGAGCTATGTGTCATATTGTTTTGAGCTTGTCTGTAAAAGATAAAAGACTTTTGATATGGAATCGGCTTTATAAATATTGCTATCATTATATTTATAGTACTGAAAATTAATGTAAAAAGGGTAAGAGCTAAATGCACCATAGGAAATACTAGAAGAGAGTTTACAATTACGTTGAGATTAATTGCGAAATACTAAGAAATGGAGGATTGACATGAACAAATTTTATAATTTTGTAACAATTAATATATGTATGTTTTTCTTTATCTTGATCTCGGTGAATGCAAATGCAACGACTGTCTATTTTTCAGGGCAGTTAGATGTCATTAATGAAGATAGTGGAGGCGGCGTATATTCCGGAACCCCTATCGGCACAGATTTTTTTGGTTTCATTGACGATGTAAATGCAGGAGGGCAAATTTCTAATGGAACTACGATTACTTCCTTTGGAGTAAATATTGCTGCTGGGGGGTTAACTGTCTCAAATGATCTCGTATTAAGGCCAGATGATATTGCATTGCTTAATGAATTAGCAGGATATACTATGTTTAGTTCAGGTGATTTGATTGATGTTATAGATATTGAAGGTGACTCAAATACTTTAGGTGGTGGCCGAATTGAGGTAGGTCTTTCATATATTTTCAATCCTGATACATTTAGTAATGATAATCTATCAAACTACCCATTTGATTCAAATGATGTCCAAATGGGCCTGTTTTTTATCTATGAAGAGGATTTGAATGGATTAGATGTTTACGATGTGGTGGGCCAACTAGACGCAAATCCTGTTCCTGTACCAGGTGCTATATTCCTTTTCGGAACAGGAATCGCAGGGCTTTTTGGAATCAGGATTAGAAAGAAAAAAGAATTGGAAACAAAAAAATAGTGCCTTCAAGTCTCTATATTTTTCAGATATTTCAGAATTTGTATTTATCCAGTTAACTGTAAATTACTTCGTATTGAGTATTATACCGTTAGAAAAATTAGTATCAAATAAGAATTTTCTTGTTATAGAATTTTTGCTTTAGTAGTTTTACGGAAACTACATAATAACTGATTAGGAGCCATCAACAAACCCTTAAAAAATTTAGGAGTCAACATGGGTGCCTTTGATATTGCTAAAGACGCTGTTCGTATTGCAAGTACTGCCGGTCTCAGTAAGGACGTGATTGACCTTTTGGAGAAGAAGTTGTCGCTGTTGACGGAGGAAATAGATACCCTTCATTTGAAGATATCTAACTTTGAAACGAAGGTATCGCACCTTGAGGCTGAAAACACCAATCTTAAAAAACAACTTCAACACCTTCAGCCAGCAAGCAACTTCTCGAAGGAGACCTCTGATATTTTGCACATTTTCTTTGATTTCGGCAAAGAACTTTCTGTTGATGATATTGTTTCCGCCCTTTCTTTGGGAATTAGTGTTATTAATTTTCATTTTGATATCCTCCAAGAAAATAATATGATTATACAAACAATCGCAGAATCTCGAATGATGGGTATCTTAAATCCCGCGTAACTATTCAGCGAAAAAAATGAAAAAGAAGTAAAAAAGTACTTGACAGGAATTTTGGTGCGAACTGCTTAAAGTAAATCTTTGATGAGAACAGAACAAATTTATTATACAGGGGTTTATCATAGTTTATTCTGAGGGC
>JAHITX010000103.1 GCA_018817425.1 Pseudomonadota bacterium | reverse complement strand
GAGATGATAATGCCCGGAGACAATGTAGCGATATCGGCGGAGCTGATAACTCCTATAGCAATGGAGACCGAGCTTCGGTTTGCGATAAGGGAAGGCGGACGGACGGTCGGTGCAGGAGTTGTAAGCAATATTATAGGATAAAAAGAAAGATAACTTATGATAATGAACACCAAAATCAGGATCAAGCTTAAAGCTTATGATCATAAGCTGTTGGATCAGTCGGCATCAGATATTGTTGATACAGCAAATAAGACCGGTGCGAAGGTTATCGGGCCGATTCCATTGCCGACAAGGATAAATAAATATTGTGTTCTACGTTCACCTCATATTGATAAGAAATCAAGAGAGCAGTTTGAAATGAGAACACATAAAAGGTTACTCGATATTATAGACCCAACGCAGCAGACAGTTGACGCCCTGATGAAACTTGACCTTTCTCCGGGAGTGGATGTCGAGATAAAACTATAGCGCAGGAAACGGTAATAGCTATGTGTAGAGGATTGATAGGTAAAAAATTAGGGATGACCGTCACATTTTCTTCAGAAGGAAAATGTGTACCGGTAACTGTATTAAAGGTCGGGCCATGTGTGGTAACCCAGATAAAGACCAATGAAACAGATGGTTATAATGCGCTTCAGGTTGCCTTTGGTGAAAAAAAGCAAACGCGTATTAATAAGCCGGTTAAAGGTCAATTAAAAAAAGGCGGAGTTGAATCCTGTGAATACATTCGTGAGTTTTCTGTTGAAAACCCGGAAGAGTATAAGCTGGGCCAGGTATTAAATGTAGAAATGTTTAATGTCGGCGATTTGGTGCATGTAACAGGTATCATAAAAGGAAGGGGTTTTGCCGGTGTAATTAAAAGGCATGGATTTGCCGGTGGAAGAAAAACGCATGGTAGTCACAGCCACAGAATTCCAGGATCTATAGGTGCGAGTGCTTGGCCTTCAAGGGTTTTTAAAGGCAAAAAACTTCCGGGTCATTATGGATGCACAAAGCAGACTATGCGGAATTTAGAGATCATTGATATCAGGGAAAACGATAATTTAATATTGCTTAAAGGAGCTGTGCCGGGGCCAAAATCAGGCCTGATTTCTGTCTTAAAGCCAAATATTTTAAATAAATTAGCATGATGAATTTTGCTTTAGGATAAAGAGTTAAAAAGCAAATTGATTAGGACGGGTAGATTATGTCACTTATAGATGTTTACAATTTAAACGGGGAAAAAGTTTCGCAACTTGAGCTTGCAGAGAGTATATTCAATATTCCTGTTAAATCCAGTGTGCTGCATGAAGTTGTTACTATGCAGCTTGCCTGTAAACGTGCAGGCAGTGCTTCTGTAAAACATCGCAGCGATGTCAGGGGTAGTACAAGAAAACTTTTTCGGCAAAAAGGAACCGGCAGGGCGCGCAGAGGTGATATCAAATCCCCCTTGTTAAGAGGAGGAGGTTCGATATTCGGGCCTGATCCGAGATCATATTCTTACAAAGTTCCCAAGAAAATAAAAAAACTTGCGCTTAAGATGGCGTTAAGCAGCAAGATAATTAATAATAATATTCTTGTCCTTGATAAATTTGAACTTGAGAAAGCAAAAACAAAAAGTTTTATTTCTGTTCTTGACATTCTTAAGGTCAAAAAAGCATTGATTGTTACAGAAAAAACAAATGAAAGTCTTGAACTTTCTTCGAGGAATGTACCTGATATTAAGGTAATGAGATTCGAAGGCTTAAATGTTTATGATATCTTGAAGTACGAAAAACTTATTTTGCTTGAGTCTTCAATAAAAGGTATTGAAGGGAGGTTGTCGGCATGATTAGTTACGATATTATAAAAAGGCCCTTGATTACTGAAAAAAGCACGATTCAAAAAGAATTAGCTAACCAGATTACTTTTGAAGTTGACCGTAAAGCAAACAGGGTCGAAATTAAAAAAGCGGTCGAAGATATTTTTAAAGTCAAAGTCGCTGGTGTAAAAACGATTCAGGTTATGGGAAAATTCAAACGCAGAGGTAGAATTCTTGGAAAACGTAATGATTATAAAAAGGCTGTTGTCAGACTCATGCCTGGTGAGCGTATTGAATTTTTTGAAGGGGTATAGATTTAGGAGTATAGCATGGCTGTAAAGAAAGTAAAACCAACATCTCCCGGAAGACGCTTCCAGGTTTATTCAACATTTGAGGAAATTACTCGCTCAAAACCGGAAAAAAGCCTGGTAAAAGCCTTAAATAAAAGTGGTGGCCGTAACGTTCATGGCCGTATTACCAGCAGACACATTGGCGGTGGAAGTAAGAGGCATTACAGGATAATTGATTTTAAGCGGGATAAAACAGGGATTCCTGCAAGGGTTGCTTCAATTGAATATGATCCCAATAGGAGTGCCAGAATTGCACTGCTTCATTATGTTGATGGGGAAAAACGCTATATTCTTGCTCCCTTGAATCTTAATGTTGATGATACTGTTATATCCGGTCCGGATGCTGATATTAAACCGGGCAACTCACTGCCATTGAGCAGTATACCGTTAGGTACTCATATACACAATATTGAACTGCGCATAGGTAAGGGTGGACAGATAGTTAGGAGCGCCGGTACATTCGCTCAGCTTATGGCGAAAGAAGATAAGTATGCTCTGGTAAAATTGCCATCAGGAGAAGTCAGGATGGTTCTTTTGAACTGTAGGGCAACGATAGGGCAGATTGGTAATGTCGTTCATGAGAATATATCCATCGGTAAAGCCGGACGATCACGATGGCTTGGAAGAAGGCCGAAAGTCAGAGGAGTTGCTATGAACCCTGTTGATCATCCGATGGGTGGAGGAGAAGGCAGATCATCGGGTGGACGTCATCCTTGCAGTCCATGGGGTATGCCGACAAAAGGATATAAAACAAGAAAGAATAAAAAAACAAATATTTATATAGTAAAAAAGCGCACACAGAAATAAAGTAAGGCGTTGTTTATCTTCTATATCTTATTAAAGGTAAGCCATATTTTGTATTGCAGGAGAATATATGCCACGGTCGTTAAAAAAAGGTCCATACATAGAACAAAGTTTATTAAAAAAAGTTATGACTGTTAGTGAAAGTCGGGGTGCCAAAGTTATAAAAACATGGTCAAGGCGTTCAACTATTATTCCTGAAATGGTTGGAGCCACAATGGCTGTTCACAACGGGAAAAAGTTTATCCCGGTTTTTATTTCAGAAAATATGGTAGGGCACAAGCTTGGAGAGTTTTCTCCAACAAGGACTTTTTACGGACATGCGGGTGATAAGAAAACTAAACTGAAGAAGTAAGAGAGAAAAAGGAATAATTGCTATGGAGGTCAAGACGTTAGCAAGATATATACGTATTTCCCCTCAGAAAGTTCGAAAACTGGTTGGTGCGGTTAAGGGGAAAAGGGTTGAGGCAGTTTTGAATGAACTTAAATTCATGCCGCAAAAATCTGCAGGAATACTTGAAAAGATAATAAGATCTGCTGTTGCAAATGCTAATCAAAACGCAAATATGGATGTTGATTCCTTAGTTGTTCGCAATGTTGTTGCAGACAGTGGTCCAACATTGAAACGATTTGCAGCAAGAGCACGCGGCAGAGGAACACGCATACTTAAAAGAACTACACATATTACTGTAACTTTGGCGGACAGTTCGTCTTAAAAAGGAGGAAAAAGCTTGGGTCAGAAAGTAAATCCTATTGGGCTTAGATTGGGTATAGTAAAAACATGGGAATCAAGATGGTATGCCGGCAAAAATTATGCCGATTATATACTGGAAGATTCCAATATTCGGAAGTTCTTGAAAAAGAAGCTTAATAGTGCTGGAATATCAAGGATTGAAATTGAAAGGTCATCCAAGCGGGTAAGACTCCGGATTTATGCATCAAGGCCCGGTATAATAATAGGCAAAAAAGGTTCGGAAATACTGCTGCTTAAGCAGGAGCTTGAGAAACAGATATCTCATGAAGTACTTATAGACATTCAGGAAGTAAGAAAGCCTGAAATAGATGCCCAGTTAATTGCCGAAAGTGTTGCTCAGCAGATTATAAAAAGAGTAGCTTTCAGAAGAGCTATGAAACGTGGTGTTGCATCGGCTATGAGATTTGGTGCAATGGGTGTAAAAATTATATGTTCCGGCAGGCTTGGGGGAGCAGAAATGGCAAGGAGAGAGTGGTACCGTGAAGGTCGTGTTCCACTTCACACCTTAAGAGCCGATATTGATTACGGCTTTACTGAAGCTCTGACAACTTATGGAATAATAGGCATAAAAGTTTTTGTTTTTAAAGGAGAGATCCTTGGAAAGGATCAAATTGAAGCGGGTACAAACTAACCTGCGGGAGAGAAAATCAGATGCTGAGCCCCAAAAAAGTAAAATTCAGAAAACAGCAAAAAGGAAGAATGAAAGGTATTGCCCACCGTGGGTCGAGTTTGAATTTCGGTGAATATGGATTGCAGGCGATAGAATGTGGTAAAATCAGTTCCAAGGAAATTGAAGCTGCCCGTATTGCTATTACAAGGCATGTTAAGAGAGGCGGCAAAATGTGGATAAGGATTTTTCCGGATAAGCCTTTTACAAAAAAACCTGCTGAAGTTAGAATGGGCAAGGGAAAAGGTGCCCCTGAAGGTTGGGTTGCAATCATTCGTCCTGGGAGAATACTATATGAGATGGAAGGTATTACAAGGGAACTTGCAAAAGAGGCGTTGAGACTTGCATCACATAAACTTTCTGTGAAAACAAGAATCATAGACAGGAGTAATATATAAGATGAAAGCGAGTGAAATAAGAGATCTTAGCCAGGAAGAGCGTTTAAATAAATTAGGTGAGTTGAAAGAAGGTCTGTTTAATCTGCGCTTTCAGCATGGAGTTGGTCAGCTTGAAAGTCCCGGCAAGTTGAAGCTTAATAAGCTCGAAATTGCACGAATAAAGACTATTATTCGGGAATTTGAACTTACAAACAAAGACAAAGAATGATTGCTGCCATGAATAAAAGAGGAATAAAAAGACAAATGGTCGGAACTGTTGTAAGCGACAAGATGGATAAAACGGTTGTTGTCCAGGTTGAAAGACTGGTCAAACATAAATTTTACCATAAGTATATAAGAAGACGAACTAAATTTGCCGCTCATGATGAACAGAATTCTTGCAAAGCCGGAGATAAGGTCTTGATCACCGAATCCAGGCCTTTAAGCAAGACAAAAAGATGGCGTATCAGCGAGATAGTTAAAAAAGCTGTTTGATTTTAGAGGATAATTACAATGATTCAGGCAGAAACGAGGTTGACGGTAGCCGATAACTCCGGTGCGAAAGTTGTTTATTGCATTAAAGTCCTTGGTGGTTCACGAAGGCGTTATGCCAGTATTGGCGATATTATTGTCGTTACTGTGAAAGAAGCGATTCCTAATTCCAAAGTAAAAAAAGGTGAGGTGCTTAAAGCGGTTGTGGTGCGCACCAAAAAAGAGATAAGAAGGCCGGACGGATCTTATATAAGATTTGACGATAATTCGGCTGTATTGATTTCAGCCAGCAAAGAACCGATTGGAACACGAATTTTTGGGCCTGTTGCAAGAGAACTCAGAGCGAAAAAATTTATGAAAATCATTTCGTTGGCTCCGGAAGTATTATAGTATAATTTCTCTCGTGGAGAAGTGCTTTATGGTAAATATGATAAGTATTAAGAAAGACGACAAGGTTAAGATAATTGCCGGCAAGGATAGGGGCAAAATAGGCAAAGTTGTCAAAGTAGTAAAAAAAGACAACAGAATTGTTGTGGAGAATGTTAATATAATAAAGCGGCATTCTAAACCCTCTGCAAAGAACAGGCAGGGCGGCATAATTTCTGTTGAAGCTCCGATTCATGTGTCAAATGCTATGTTGATGTGCAATAGCTGTATCAAGCCTGTTCGCATTAAGAAGCAATATCTCGAAAATGAAAAAAAAGTCCGCGTTTGCCCAAAGTGCAGCGAGATAATTGATAAATAGTGTCAGATAAAGGGTTTTTGTTTTTGAAAGGAAAATAATGGCACGGTTAAAACTTTATTACAATGAAAATGTTGTTCCTAAACTGATTGAAACATTTCAGTATAAGAACAGAATGCAGGTTCCTAAAATAGAAAAAGTTGTTGTTAATATTGGTCTTGGAGAAGCAATTCATAATATAAAACTGCTTGATGCGGCAGTTGAGGAACTGAAAATTATAACGGGCCAGAAACCCGTTGTTACCAGAGCAAAAAAATCAATTGCCGCTTTCAAATTAAGGGCAGGTATGCCTATCGGCTGTATGGTTACACTTAGAAAAGATCGTATGTATGATTTCTTTGATAAGCTTGTAAATATTACACTCCCACGGGTAAGAGATTTCAGGGGGGTATCCGGTAAAGCGTTTGATGGCTCAGGGAATTACACATTAGGCATTAAAGAACATATAATTTTCCCGGAAATTGAGTACGATAAGATAGAAAAAATTAAAGGGTTAAATATTTGTGTTGTGACTTCTGCAAATACCGATAAAGAAGGGAAAGAACTATTAAAACTTCTTGGGGTGCCATTTAAAAATTAATTAAAATTAATGTCATAAACGGCAAAATAAAAAGCCTAAGGTATCGACTTAAAAGACATAATTATAGACCTTTGAAAACATTCTTTTGTAATAAGGTCTCAAGGAGGATAAGTTGGCGAAGCAGGCGCTAAGAAATAAAGCGAAGGAAAAACCTAAGTTTGACGTAAGGGCTTATAACAGATGTCCGATTTGTGGTAGACCGCGTGGGTTTATCAGAAAGTTTGGAATTTGCCGTATTTGTTTTAGAGATCTTGCCTCAGCAGGCAAACTTCCCGGAGTTACCAAATCTAGTTGGTGAAAGATTGGTTTTTTATGGGGTGTTTTTTGGTTTATATGTTTATAAAGATCGGAGAGAAGAATGGCAATAATTGATCCAATTGCGGATATGTTAACTCGGATAAGGAATGCCGGAAAGGCAAGATTAAACAGCGTTGATATACCCGCCTCGAAGTTGAAAGCTGAGTTGGCAAGAGTTTTCAAAAACGAGGGTTTTATAAAAAACTACAAATATATAAAAGATGATAAACAGGGTATTTTGCGGGTTTATCTTAAGTACGGTCAGAATCAGAGCAGTGCTATCTACGGGATAGAAATGGTCAGCAAGCCGGGACGCAGAACATATGTAAAAAGCAATAAAATAAAGCCGATTCTAAATGGGATGGGTGTTGCTGTTTTGTCCACTTCAAAAGGTTTAATGACTGATAAAAAAGCTGTTAAGGAAAATTTGGGGGGCGAAGTCCTCTGTAAAATTTGGTAAGATAATATCCGGTAAGAATATAGGAGTAACAGATGTCTCGCGTAGGAAAAAAACCGATTCAGGTTCCTGATAAGACTAAAATATTATATGAGGATAAAGTAATAACCGTTGAGGGAGAAAAGGGTTCTCTCACCCAGACGATCCATCCGGATATAGATTTAAAGATTGAAAATGGTATTATTACCGTATCAACAAGTTCAGATAGCAAGTCAGGAAATGCTTTGCATGGTATGACGAGAAGCCTTGTCAGTAATATGGTAACCGGAGTTAATAAAGGATTTGAGCGGATTCTTGAAATAAACGGCATAGGATATCGAGCAGAAATCAAAGATACTAGTATAATATTCAATCTTGGATATTCACATCCGGTTGTTTTTGATCTTCCTGAGGGGATTGTTGCTGCAATTGAAAAAAACACGGTTATCAAGCTTTCAGGCATTAACAAACAAGAGCTTGGATTGGCTGCTGCGACAATAAGAAGATTAAAGCCCCCTGAGTCATATAAGGGTAAGGGAATAAAATACGCTGAGGAAAAAATTCGCAAGAAAGCAGGGAAAACGGGAACTAAATAATTATAGTTTTATATGTTACGATTTGATGATGAAAGAAATAAGCTTTTCGATCTCATAATCGTTGATAAAACAAGGAAATATAAATATGGGGTCAACAGATATTAAATATCAGGCACGATTAAAAAGAAAAAAAAGAATTAGAAAAAAATTGTCCGGCACACCGGAGCGCCCCAGGTTATGCGTCTTTAGAAGCGCGAAGCATATTTATGCTCAGTTAATTGATGATACAAAAGGGCATACAATAGTTGCCGCTTCCAGTACTGACAAAGAGGTTACAAATCAAGCTGATGCGAAAAAAAAATGCTCAGTTGCAAGTCTGGTGGGAAAGACCATAGGTGTTCGTGCTATTGAAAAAGGTTGTAAAAAAGTAGTTTTCGACCGTAGTGGGTTTTTATATCATGGGCGCGTTAAGGCTTTGTCGGAAGGTGCGCGTGAAGCCGGTTTGGATTTCTAGTTTTTTAATTATTGTGAAGGAGGCAGGGCCTTGTTCAAACGAGATACAGGCGAAAATCAGTTAATAGATAAAGTAGTATATATTAACAGAGTAGCCAAAGTAGTTAAGGGTGGCCGCAGATTTAGTTTCAGCGCTATCGTTGTTGTCGGAGATGGTGAAGGAAGTGTTGGTTATGGTCTTGGAAAAGCCGGAGAAGTTCCGGAGGCTATACGTAAGGGCGTAGATCAGGCAAAGAAAAATATGGTAAGCGTTTCTCTTGTGGAAGGAACGATTCCTTTTGAAGTTATAGGTAAATTTGGGGCAGGCCGTGTTCTTTTAAAGCCTGCATCCAAAGGTACAGGGCTTATTGCCGGTGGTGCTGTCCGTGCAGTTCTTGAAGCTGTGGGTGTTCAGAATGTTCTTACGAAGTGCATGGGATCTCATAATCCCCATAATGTCGTAAAAGCGACCATTGCCGGATTGCAAAAACTTCAGAGTCGTGAACAGGTGGCTGAGCGGCGGGGTAAAACCATAGAAGACCTATAATTAGTGAGCTATAACAGGGAATATTGTAAATGTCTGGGATACTGAAAATTACACTTATAAAAAGCATGATAGGGCGACCTGAAAAACACAGAAAAGTATTGTGTGGTATGGGCCTTACAAAGCTCAACAAAACAGTTGAGTTAATTGATACCCCTTCTATTCGAGGCATGATCGGCAAGGTATCACATCTTGTCAAGACTGAGGAGAAAGATAGATGAGACTAAATGAATTATCACCAGCCAAGGGGTCAAAAAGTCCGCGCAAGCGGCTTGGGCGTGGACCGGGGTCAGGAACAGGTAAGACTGCCGGAAAAGGTCATAAAGGTCATAAAGCCCGTTCAGGTGGAGGTGTTAGGCCGGGATTTGAAGGCGGACAAATGCCTATTCAAAGGCGTCTTCCTAAGGTAGGCTTTACAAATATTTTTAAGAAGGACATTGCCATTATTAATATACGTGATCTTTTAAAATTTGAAAGCGGTTCAATAGTAGATCATGATCTTTTGATAAGCTCAGGGATTGTTAAGAGAAGACACGATGGTATAAAGCTTCTTGCGCAAGGTGATATAAATTATTCATTGACGATAAAAGTTAACGGAGTAAGCAACGGCGCAAGGGCAAAGATTGAAAAAGCCGGTGGTAAAATCGAGGTTATATAATGGTTGGGAGCGGCTTCCAGAATATATTCAAAATACCTGAGCTTAAAAAAAGAATAATAGTAACTCTGGCATTAATTATTGTTTACCGGATCGGTGTACATGTTCCGGTTCCGGGTATCGACAGTGTTGCTCTTGCTTCTTTTTTTGCTAGTGCAAAGGGAACTTTACTTGGTTTGTTTGATATGTTTTCCGGCGGGGCATTTGAAAAATTGTCTGTATTTGCTCTTGGTATAATGCCATATATCAGCGCATCTATTATCTTACAGCTTTTAACTGTTGCTGTTCCGCATCTGGAAAGACTCTCGAAAGAAGGAGAGCAGGGCCGTAAAAAGATTACCCAATATACCCGGTACGGTACAGTAGTATTAAGCATAATACAGGGCTTTGGTATCAGTATAGGTCTTGAAAGCATGACTTCTCCGGGTGGTGCGGCTATTGTAATAGATCCGGGCTGGGGATTCAGATTGGTAACTGTAATTACACTTACAGCCGGAACAGCCTTTATAATGTGGCTTGGAGAGCAGATCACAGAACGCGGTATTGGAAATGGAATATCCCTTATTATATTTGCCGGTATCATTTGCCGGATGCCGAATGCTATAGCCAATACATTCAAACTGGTTTCAACCGGTGAAATGAGTATATTTCTGGCTATCTTACTGCTGGTGTTTATGGTAGCAGTAGTTGCCATTATTATATTTTGCGAGCAGGGTCAGAGGCGAATTCCGGTTCAATACGCAAAAAGGGTAATTGGCAGAAAAATGTACGGTGGACAGAGCACGCATCTGCCGCTTAAGTTAAATACATCCGGAGTTATTCCTCCGATTTTTGCATCTTCTATAATGATGTTTCCTGCAACTATTGCAAGCTTTATTAAAATAGAGGCGATGCAGAATTTTGCTAAAGCTCTTACGCCGGGTAGCCTGATTTATGAACTTATCTTTGTTGGAATGATAATTTTCTTCTGCTATTTTTATACGGCTATTACCTTTAACCCTGTTGATGTTGCAGAAAATATGAAAAAACAGGGAGGTTATATTCCAGGAATAAGACCTGGAAAAAGAACCGCTGATTACATAGATAAAGTGCTTACACGAATTACGTTGGGAGGTGCAATTTATGTTTCAGCTATATGCGTACTTCCGTCTATATTGATTAGTAAACTTAGTGTTCCGTTTTATTTTGGCGGGACTGCTTTGCTAATTGTTGTCGGTGTTGCAATAGATACTGTTTCGCAGATAGAATCACATATGATTTCCCGCAATTACGAAGGTTTTCTTAAAAAAGGCGGGGCAAAAATTAAAGGGCGTTTCTAATATGGTGGTTTTTAAATCACCTAAAGAAATTGAAAAAATTAGGGTTAGCAACCAGATTGTAGCTGATATACTTGGAAGACTTGAAAAAGAAGTAAGAGCGGGTATAACTACTTTATATCTAAATGATGTTGCTGAGAAGCTGGCTCTTGAAAAGGATGCAGTACCGGCATTTAAGGGTTATAAGGGGTATCCATATTCTCTTTGCACCTCTGTAAATAATGTTGTTGTGCACGGATTACCTTCTAAAAAACCGCTTGCAGAAGGTGACATTGTTAGCCTTGATTTTGGAGTTTTGTTTAATGGATATTATGGTGACTCTGCCATAACGGTTCCTGTTGGTAAAATATCAAAGTCAGCAAAGAAGCTTGTTCTGATTACAAAAGAGGCATTATACAAAGGCATTGAAAAAGCGGTACCTGGTGGAAGACTATCAGACATATCGCATGCTGTTCAGTCTCATGTAGAAGCTGCCGGTTATTCCGTTGTTCGTATTTTTGTCGGGCATGGGATAGGAAGCAGTCTGCATGAGGATCCGCAGATTCCGAATTATGGTAAACCCGGAATTGGCATTATGTTGAAAGCTGGAATGACATTGGCAATTGAACCAATGGTTAATGAAAAAGGTTGTGAAGTAGATATCTTAGGAGATGGTTGGACAGCTATAACAAAAGATGGCGGGTTATCTGCACACTTTGAACATACAATAGCAATTACTGATAATAAACCTGCTATTTTAAGCAAAAGGATTGGGAGCTAAGCTATGGCAAAAGAGGAAGCGATCAAGGTGGAAGGAACAGTGCTTGAGACGCTGCCCAATGCGATGTTCAAGGTTGAACTTGAAAACAAACATCAGGTTCTTGCACATATCTCAGGGAAGATGCGGATGCATTTTATTAAAATACTTCCAGGAGATAAAGTTACTGTCGAACTGTCGCCTTATGATCTTACTCGTGGCAGAATAACATATAGAACAAAGTAAAAGATTCAATATTTATAGTAGATAATAGCCCAGAGCATAGAAGGAGTATCGTAAATGAAAGTCAGGGCATCAGTGAAGAAAATATGCACTAAATGCAAAATTGTTCGCAGAAAAGGTGTTATAAGGGTAATCTGTGAAAACAAAAGACATAAACAAAGGCAGGGATAATAAGGAGGATAAGCTTTGGCAAGAATTGCAGGCGTAGATCTACCTAAGCAGAAGAGAGTCGAAATCGGCCTGACATATATTTATGGCATCGGAAGATCTATGTCAAAAGCGATACTCTCAAAGCTTAATATTAATCCGGATACTAAAGTGGATCAGTTATCTGAAGTAGAAATCAACAGTATCCGTAAGATTTTAACTACAGAATATAAAGTTGAAGGTGAACTCCGAACCGATATTTCGATGAATATCAAGAGACTTATGGATCTTGGTTGTTACCGCGGTCTTCGCCATAGAAAATCACTTCCCGTGCGGGGTCAGAGAACAAAAACAAATTCAAGAACCAGAAAGGGCCCGAAACGTTCTACGGTAAGGAAAAAGGCTGTAACCAAAAAGAAGTAAATTAATATACAGAGGCTTTACATTATATGGCGAAAAAAACCCGAGTAAAAAAGAAAGAAAAAAAGAATATTCCCAGCGGAGTAGTCCATATTTATTCTACTTTTAATAATACCATAATTTCAATTACAGATCCTGCAGGCAATGTTGTCGGATGGTCGAGTGCCGGAGTTCAGGGTTTTAAAGGCTCAAGAAAAAGCACGCCCTTTGCCGCACAGCTTGCAGCTGAAGATGCCGCAAAAAAGGCGATGGAACATGGGATGAAAAATGTAGATGTATATGTCAAAGGACCTGGGCCTGGAAGGGAATCAGCACTTCGCTCGCTTCAAGCCGCCGGTTTTAATATTTTGATGATTAAGGATGTAACACCAATTCCACATAATGGATGCAGGTCACCAAAAAGACGAAGAGTGTAAAATGGATAATGGCTATAAACATAAGCCCAGTTTTGAATAACATCTATTTCTTATCTTAAATATTGCCAATGGGTTATTGGTATAGTCATAGATTATAATAAGCAATTATTGCCAACTCGAGTTAAACATAGTGTGTTATAAGTTTTAAAAGGAGGAAGATTTGGCACGATATATAGGTGCGGTATGTCGGCTTTGCCGGCGTGAAAATTTAAAAATGTTTCTTAAAGGTGATCGCTGTTATTCGGATAAATGTGCTTTTGACAGGCGAAGCTATGCACCAGGACAGCATGGCCAGCGGCGAGGCAGGAAATTTTCTGATTATGGGGTGCAGCTAAGGGAGAAGCAAAAAACAAAAAGATTATATGGCCTTTCAGAAAAACAGTTTCGTCTTTTTTTTGAAAGAGCAGAACGGCAAAGGGATATAACCGGAACTAACCTTCTTGTGATGCTGGAACGAAGGCTTGATAATGTTGTATATAGACTTGGTTTTGTTTCCTCGCGTTCTCAGGGTCGCCATTTTGTTAGACATAATCACTTTAAGATAAACGGAAAAAAAATAAACATCCCGTCTTATCTGATAAAAATAGGGGATATATTGGAGCTAAATGAGAATAGTCGTAATGTTAAGGCGATAAGTGATTCCTTGGATGCTGTTGCTCGTAGGGGGATACCGCAATGGCTCGAATTG
The DNA here is from genome assembly GCA_018817425.1 of Pseudomonadota bacterium. Classification (NCBI taxonomy): domain Bacteria; kingdom Pseudomonadati; phylum Pseudomonadota; species Pseudomonadota bacterium. Next base: position 21,042 of record JAHITX010000103.1, on the reverse strand, counting down.
GAAAAAGAAAATTTTAAAGGAAAAGTTAATAGTTTTCCTGTTCGCGAAGATATTACTATGCCTATCCAGGAACAGCTAATAGTAGAACTTTATTCTAAATAATATACATACATGGCACTTGTAACAGTGCTTTGTAAAATATGCATATGTGAAATAAAATATGTGGCATCACTATATATTTGAATAGTTTTACTATATACATTCATATAAATTGTTCCCTGAAAAAATCTGGAGAAAATAATTATGGCTTCAAATGAACTTATGTACATGAACTGGCAAGAGATGATTATGCCTGATAAAGTTCAGGTGACCACCAATATGCCCAACTATGACAAGTTCGTTTGTGAACCTCTTGAAAGAGGATTTGGATTAACTATCGGTAATGCTTTAAGGCGCATAATGTTGTCTTCGCTGTATGGCGCCGCTGTTGTATCTGTGAAATTCGATTCAGTTTTTCATGAATTCAGCGTGATACCGGGTGTGCTCGAAGATGTATCAGAGATTATCCTTAACCTTAAAGGTGTTCGATTCAAGACGGCAGACGATGAACCAAAAAAAGTTCGCATAGATGCAGCAGGTGAATGCGAGATAACAGCACGCGATATAATAAGTGATGATGGTAAATGTGAAGCATTAAATCCTGATATCCATATTGCAACTTTATCTAAAGATGCTGTTTTTAAAGCTGATATGACCATTAAAGTCGGTAAAGGCTATGCTTTATCTGAAAGCAATAAGGGTGAAGAAGATCCTGTAGGCACTATTCCTATAGATTCAGTTTTTTCTCCTGTAAAACGGGTTAACTACGTGGTGGGAAATGCACGTGTCGGCCAAAGAACCGATTATGACAAGCTTACACTTGAAGTCTGGACGGATGGAAGTGTTTCTCCAAGAGACGCACTTTCATATTCTGCGAAAATATTAAAAGAGCAGATGTCAATTTTCATCAATTTTGATGAAAAACTTGAGCCGGAGGTAGAGAAGAAAACAGATAAGCGACAGAAACCGCAATTTAATGAAAATTTGTACCGGAGTGTTGAAGAATTGGAACTTTCGGTAAGAAGCGCAAATTGTCTTAAAAACGCTAATATATTTAAGATTTATCAGCTAGTAAATAAAACTGAGGCAGAAATGCTCCGAACTAAAAATTTCGGAAGAAAGTCATTAAACGAAATCAAAGAAGTATTGAGTGAAATGGGACTTTCTCTCGGAATGAAACTGGAAGAATTTGTACTTCCTGAAGAAGACGAAGCAGAAGGAGAATAATAAGCTATATGAGACATCAAAATGCAGGTTTGAAATTAGGAAGAACAAGTAGTCATAGGAATGCCATGTTTAGGAACATGGTAACTTCTTTATTAAAATATGACAGAATACGTACCACCGATGTTAAAGCAAAAGAATTGAAACGGTGGGCTGATAAAATTATAACTCTTGCAAAACAGGGTGATCTAAGTGCCAGACGGCAGGCTTTGTCCATAGTCAGAGAAAAAGATGTTGTCCATAAGCTTTTTGAAGAAGCCTCCGAACGATTTGGTTCAATTGCCGGCGGATATACGAGGGTAGTCAAAATTGGAATTCGCCCCGGAGATGCCGCGCTCATTTCTATGGTTGAACTTGTCGGCTCAGGTGAAGGTAAAACTAAAGATGTAAAAAAGAAAAAGACAGCCGTAAAGAAAACAAAGATCAGTGCAAAAAAACCAGTAAAGGATATAGCAAAAGAAGAAGCAGTGCCTGCACCGGAATAAAACAACGCAGGTACGGTTTAATCCACTATTTTAAAGCGCTATTCTGATAAATATAATAACGACCTATTCATTGACTAGTAAATAGCCCATCAATAGGTCGTTTAATATTGAGAGCTATTTGCATGAACTTCCCGTTTCTTTTTCCCATATTTTATACCTAGTTTATCCATCCTGCACCTTAGTGTATTGGAATTTACGCCAAGGAGTTCTGCGGCGCCACCTGCACCACTGATTTTCCCCTGGGTTTCTTCAAGCATAGATTTGATATGAGTGGCAATAACTTCGTCCAGTTTGAGTTTCCTGCCGTTTCTGCTAGAAAAAGCAGGAGCATCATTTTCCTGAGAAAATATGAAGTGGCCGAAATTTAATAATCCGCCGCTATATTGGATTAATGCCCTTTCAACCATATTTTCAAGCTCTCTTACATTTCCCTTCCATGGATAATCCATAAGTCGTTCAATTGCTTCCGGTGCAATAGGTGGAATACCACGAAAATTAAGCTCTCTTGTTTTACGTTTTAAAAAGTGCTCTACAAGCGCTGGGATATCTGATTTTCTTTGCCTTAAAGGAGGTATGACGATAGGAAAAACACTTAACCTGTACCATAGATCTTCGCGAAATTTATTATTTCCTACCATCTGCTCCAGATTACGATGAGTAGCGGCAAGGATGCGCGTATCAACAGTAATTGTTTTTGTGCCACCAACACGTTCAAGTTCTTTTTGCTGAATTACCCGTAACAATCTGCTCTGTGCCTGCATGGGCAGATCTCCGATTTCATCTAAAAAGATCGTTCCCCCATTTGCTCTTTCAAATCGGCCTCTTTTTTGAGATACAGCACCGGTAAATGCACCTTTTTCATGTCCAAACAATTCGCTGTCTATAAGACCTTCCGGGATAGCGCCGCTGTTTACTTTAATAAATGGGCCTTCTTTGCGGGGTGAGGTATAATGAATGGCGTTTGCGACAACTTCTTTGCCAACCCCGGTCTCACCCATGAGTAGCACCGGATTATCACGAGGAGCAACTTGATGTACCATGTCCATGACATTTTTAAGGCCGGAATCCGCGCCTACAATTTTATCTCCAGCTAACTGTCGGAGTTCGCGGATCAGATATTGATTGTCATCAGCCAACATATCTTTAAGTTTAAGAACATCTTCGTGCCTTAAAGCATTAGACATGGCAACCGCAAAAGGGTCGTGCAGCATGGCAACCAATCTTGCGTGTGAATCAAGATATCTGTCTCTGCCCCCGGCCCTCATCACTAAAACCCCAATTCTTGCGCTGTCTGTCAAAAGAGGAAAAATCATGCATGAAGATTCAGGATACCCAAGAATATTTGATAAATTCAGTGCCATTGGATTCAGCTCCATCCGGTTAACTATTGTAACCTTTTTAGGAGTGAAATCCTGCTTGTCAATCTCGGTTCTCACATTGCGAGGAAGTGGAATAACTGTGTCCATTTTTTTTACACCTGAAAAATCAGCGATTGCTATAGCCCGCAATGCCCCAATGTCTTTATCAAATAAGGCAAGCCACATGTCATCTAAGGGGATAAAATCTTTTAGATACAGAAAAGAATTCATCAATGCCTGATCTATCTCAAGACTGCCGCAAATACGAATGGTAGCTTGATGAAAAAAATCTTTTTCATTAATATTCATTTAAAACCTCAAATATATTTCAGATGTTATCAAAAATATAAACTTATAAAATACCAAAATTATGCCGGATAATTTTATGATATTTAATACGATATAACATTAATTCTGAAATATCAAAAATAATTTGCACAAATAACAGAATTATTTCTGATATTTTAGAATATCATTATATATCAAAAATTTAGTTGATTTAAAAAAAATATTTCAGGATAAGAGAATATTCCAGTTTAAGCTAAAAAAGGTCTTATGAAGGGAGTGGTCATCATCAACCAAATTCCAGATAGGGTTAGAAAATATTTTATTAGCTATTTCACGGACCGGACCAGGTGGGATAATTTCATCATGATTTCCATGATATATGTAAACAGGGAGATCCAAGCTTTTTTCAGGAAAAAATTCAGAGGGCATATGGTTTAAGGCTGGTGCCAATAGAATAAGCTTTCTGATTTTATTTAAAGTATGACTTGCAAAAAAAGTAGCCATTAATCCTCCATAGCTGGAACCGACTATTACAAGATCATCCTTTTTCGATGAAACAGTAGTTAACTTTAGCATTCTTTCTTCAAAATTACCTAAAAAGTCCTCAACTATCATGTCAGGATATGTTTTCTTAAAAAATGTCCCCTTTGTCCCTTTTCCGGAGCTTTCGAGGCCATGAATAAATAATTTGGTAGGCATATGTGGCTCATTTTTATAATCAATAATTATCTTTTATATTTTTTTTAGATCTTTTTTGAGTATACATTAATCCGTCGGCTATAGACATAAGCTTGTCCAATGTGAGTGTGGAATCAGGATCGTAAATAGCGGTGCCCCAGCTAAGGGAAAGTTTGTATTTTCTGACTTTGCTTGTATTAAAAATATTTATATTTTGCAAAAGTCGTTGCGTAATTATTTTAGAGTTCATATCTGTTGAATCAACGACTAATACCGCAAACTCGTCACCGCCAATACGGGCAATTATATCTGATTCACGAAAAGTCTGACGGAGAATATCTGCCGTATTATACAGTGCCTTGTCTCCTTCTTCATGACCAAGGGTATCATTTATTGTTTTAAGATCATCCGCATCAAGGAATAAAAGTGTCATCTGTCTTTTTGTCCTTTTAGCAGATTTTAATTGCTGCTCAGCAAGGGTAATAAATCCACGCCTATTATATAATTCAGTTAGTTGGTCACGCATAGATAATTCACGTATCTCTTGCTCCATCATTTTGCGTTCTGTAATTTCTGTTATAAGGCCATTTGCAATAAATTCGTTATTTTCTTTACGTATGCTTATAGATTTGTCCTCAAACCAATGCCATTTTCCTTGTTGGTCTTTAATTCGGTATTCTACATTAAAATGCTTGCCTTCTGAAAAAGATTTAATAACCTGAGAAGTTATATAATGATCTTCAGGATGAATATATGTTCGCCATATAAAGGGGTTTTCTGTAAATTGTTCTAAGGAATATCCCAAAATATCCTGGTAGAGTGAAGAGCAAAAGATTATGCCCCTCTTATCAGAATAAGAATAAATTATATTAGGTGATTTTTCTACCAAATCTCTATAACGCTGTTCGCTTTCACGCAGCGCCTTTTCAGCCATAATGCGATCAGTAATATCCCGCACTATTGTTAGTGCACCAACATAATTGTCTCCATCTTTTATGGCGGATGCGCTAAGCTCAAAAATCAGTGTCCGCCCGTCTTTAGTTAATGTATTTGCCAGAAAACTATCATGTGTGCCATTTTTTTTAAATTTTATTATCATCTTCTTGACATAAGGCAAATTGTTTTCTGATATATGATTGTAAAGGCTCGTTCCGATTAGCTCGTAACGTGAATATCCCTGTAATTCAAGCGCTTTATTATTAACTGCTGTTATATTGCCATCTGCATCCGTAAGATAGATTGCATCGTTTGCTTTTTCAAAAAGTTCATGATATTTTTCTTCACTCTTTTTAAGCGCTTCTTCAGCTTGTTTTCGATCTCCTACATCTCTTATAGTTGAGAGAATAAACGTTTTATTATCTTTATAAAATAGCCTGTTATGCATTTCTACCGGCATTTGCCGGCCATCTTTGTTTATAACCAATCCTTCCCACATAGCCCGCTTATTTTTTAAAAGTAGTTTCGGAATATCAGATTCATTAAAAGCCCCCTCAAATATTTTGTCAATGTCAGGAGGAGTCATTAATAAAAGCTCATCTTTGGTATAACCTAACTGCTCGCAGGCAGCATCATTTACTTCAACAAAAGTGCCCGGAAAATCTGTTTTATCAGGCCATTCATTTACAAATGCGATATCGCTTATATTATTAAACAAAAGGTGATACCATTCTTGCTTTTCATTAGAGGGAAATACAGGAGTCTTTTGTTTGAGTTTTGCAGGGGCCGAGTTTTTTTGGTCAAGATCTGAATGTTCTGAAAGAAGCCCGGGCTTTGTTTGTTTCTTTCCCTTCATTTCAGGGTTCCTTTATAATGGGATGAAAACTTAATAAAATTAGATATATATCGGCATATAATATGGATATATCTGTATTTATAATAAAAAAACAGAATATGCAATATAAAATATTTTGAAGAAATATTCTTGTATATATTTATAATATACTAAAAGTATTCCATAGACTTGTGGTCAGATTTAATTAAAGTTCTTAGAATAATCTGAATGGGTTTAGGTCTAAATGGAACCTCATTGAAAGGAATATGACCCATAAATAAAACGCAAAACTTCTTGACAATCTTATGTATTTAAATTAATTAAACCTGATAATTTGTACTGTTGCCGATTAATGGTTTTTAATAATGATTTTTTAATATTAGGATTTTATTCATGGCTGTACCAAAACACAAAACATCCAAATCGAAACGTGACAAACGTCGTACTCATCAGAAAATTGAAGCTATTAATTTATCTAAATGCTCTCAGTGTGGTGAGGCAAAACCTGCACACCGGGTTTGCCCGGAATGCGGATATTACAATAAGCGTGAAGTTATCAAACAAAAAGAGGTGTAAGGTCTAATGGTTTCACCTGAAACTGGTAAAGAAATCAAACTCTATGGGCTTGATCTCGAATCAAGACAAATGATTTTGGACACTGTTAACCGGTTAAGGAACAGGGTTCTTACCAAAGAAAAAATTCTGGAATTTGATAAAAAGGAATTTTTCCCTGAAGAGACGATAAGAGAATTGCTTAGCCCGGAAATAGGCTTGCAGCTCTTGGGAATTCCTGAAGCTTATGGCGGTATGGGCGGAGGAGCCCGAGACATCTGCGATTTGGTACGGGAAATGTCAAAAATCTGCCTTGGTATAACAACGGCATTTTTTGCTCTTCAGCTTGGTGCAGATCCTCTGCTTGTGGGGGGTACAGAAGAGCAGAAAGAGAAATGGCTTGGCGCAATTGCAAACAGGTCATCTCTTGTTGCATACGCTGTTACGGAAGCAGATGCCGGAAGTAACCTTGCAGCCTTAAAAACAAAGGCTGAGCCAGTAACTGAGAATGGCAGGATAACCGGCTATATAATTAACGGCACCAAACAGTTTATTTCAACCGGTGGATATGCTGATTTTATCACACTTCTTGCCAATACCCCGGAAGGCCCTGCTTTTTTTGTTGTAGAAAAAGGAGCCAAAGGTTTTATTCAGAGTAAAGGTGAAGAAAAACACGGAATACGCGCATCGAATACATCCCCTCTTTTGTTTGAGGATGTTTTTGTACCTGTTGAAAATCTTATCGGTGGGGTTCCGGGTCAGGGCTTAAAACAGGCAAATAAGGTTTTCGGATATACAAGAGTTATGGTTGCAGCCATGGCTCTTGGTGCAGCACAGGCATCTCTTAATATTCTTATCCCTTATGCACAACAAAGAATTCAATTTGGTACCCCTCTTTCCGAAAAACAGGGGTACACACATAAACTCGTTGTTCCTCATGTTGTAAGAGCCGAAGCGGCTGCCGCATATATTGATGAAGTCGCACATCGTCTTGATTCCGGTGAAAAAGATCTCCAGGTTGAAGGCTCAATCGCTAAGCTTTTTACAACCGAATCAGCCGATAAAGCAGCAGATGATGCAATTCAGGGTCTTGGCGGATATGGGTATATAGCTGAATATGAAATTGAAAAGATTAAAAGAGATGTTAGAATTACTCGTATATACGAAGGAACGAGTGAAATTCAGCAAAATATTATAAGCACATTCCGCTGGAAAAAGTCCAGGAAAACAAAAGGTGAATTTTATCTTTCCATAAAAAATGAGATGGATAAACTGAATTCCTCTATAACAGATGCAGGATGTCGCTATTACGGCCTTTCAGCTAAAGCGCTTAACGATACAATAAACTTTGTTCATGAAAATAAACTTACCAGACAGCAGTATATCATGTTTCTGCTTTCCGATATGATGGCCCATGTTGAAGTTGGCGCAAGCCTTGCCAGAAAATCTGTTTTACTTATACAAAATGGCAGCAAGGAGGCCGAAAAAATTAGGGTTATATCAAGAATATTTGCCAATGAAACCGCACGGATAATACTAAATAATGTAGATAAGATTTTAATTGGTTCGGGTATTTTTGATAAAAATCAAATCTCAGATTTTATGGAAGCCATTTCATATAATGAGCTTATGCTAAGTTATGAAAATATTCTGGCAGATATGGATAAATTGGCAGATATAATTTTTGAAAGATAAAAATGCCTGATCATATAACAGACAAGACAACTCGTACAGTAGTAATTACCGGAGGAACAAGAGGCATAGGAAGAGCAATTTGTCTTGCTTTTGCAGGGCCCGATACCCGCATCTATTTTAACTATTCTTCATCTGCCTCTGCTGCACAAGAACTTGAAAAGACAATTGGTGAGGCAGGCGGATTTGCAAAAGGAATGCAGGTTGATGTGCTGTCGGGACAAGAGGTAGAATCTTTTTTCGCCAAAATAATTGAAGAAAGCAAAAGAATTGATGTTCTTGTTAATAATGCCGGTATTGCAAGAGATGGTCTATTGGTTAGAATGAAAGAAAAAGATTGGGATGATGTACTTGATACCAATTTGAAAGGTGCCTTTCTGTGTACTAAAATAGCTGCCAAGCCTATGATAAAGCAAAGATATGGTCGGATAATAAATATATCTTCAGTTGTCGGTGCTAGCGGAAATCCGGGGCAGGCTAATTATGTTGCTTCAAAGGCCGGTATAATAGGGTTTACGAAGGCTGTTGCAAAAGAACTCGCATCAAAAGATATAACAGTTAATGCCGTTGCCCCCGGTTTTGTAGAAACTGACATGACTGGAGCACTTTCTGAAAAAGCTAAAGAAATCTTGATAAACGGTATTCCGCTTGGACGTATCGGTAAAACGGAAGATATTGCGGCAGCAGTTATTTTCCTTGCTTCAAAAGGTGCTTCTTATATTACTGGGCAAGTTATTCATGTTAATGGAGGAATGTATATGTAATTCTTTTTGGGAGAATAGATTCGATGTCAGTTGAAGATAAAGTAAAAAAAATTATTGTAGATAAACTTGGGGTAGATCTTTCCGATGTTGTGCCTGAAGCGTCTTTTGTAAATGATTTGGGAGCGGATTCCCTTGATCTGGTTGAACTTATTATGACAATGGAAGAAGAATTTGAAATGGAGATCTCAGATGATGACGCGGAAACGCTTGTGACTGTGAAAGATGTTATAGATTTTATTAGCTCCCGCTGAAATTTGCTTCTGTTTTTATATCAATATGCCCACTAATCTTGTTTAAGAAGTTTTAAGCTTCATTCATGCTTTCTCTTTCCTCTATTTTTCAATTACTTCTCTCACTTTACGGGCCATAGACTCGGGCGTGAAGGGTTTTGCGATAAATTCCTTTCCGGGATCCAATACCCCGTAGTGTACAATAGTATTATCGGTATAGCCGGACATGTAAAGAACCTTGATCTTTGGCCTTGAGGTTTTTATGCTTTCTTCCATATCCCTGCTGTTTATCCCCGGCATGATAACATCCGTCAACAAAAGGTGAATAGTATTTTTATACGCTAAAGAAATTTCGATAGCCTCCTCACCACTTGCAGCAGTAAGAACTTTATATCCATACCCCTGTAATGCCCTTACGATAAAATTGCGAACCATCTCATCGTCTTCAGCAACCAAAATTGTTTCCGAACCGATCAGTGTGTCTATGCTTTTAGGCATTAATTCTGCTTTCGGTATTGGTTTCTCAACCTGGGGCAAATAAATCTTGAAAGTACAGCCTTTGCCGGGCTCGCTGTAAACCCAGATATTCCCTTTACTTTGCTTTATGATGCCATAAACGGTGGAAAGCCCGAGTCCCGTTCCTTTCCCTTTATCCTTGGTTGTATAAAAGGGGTCAAAAATCCGGATTCTAGTTTCATCAGACATGCCGATTCCCGTATCACTTATGCTAAGCATCACATATGAACCCGGTATTACACTTGTATGAGTATCGGCATACTTCTCATCTATATCTACATTTTCTGTTTCCAATGTTATTTTTCCACCCTCGGGCATGGCATCCCTGGCATTTACAATAAGATTCATTATGACCTGTTCGATTTGACCGGTATCAGCTTCTATCTGTCCCAAGTCCGGGGCAAGAAATGCTCTTAATTCGATATCTTCTCCAATCATTCGCAAAAGCATTTTTTCCATGTTTTTAGCCGTTTTATTGAGATTCATTATTTTGGGCTGAAGAACCTGTTTTCGGCTAAAAGCCAGAAGTTGCCGCGTAAGCGAGGCGGCGCGCTCTCCCGCTGTGTGAATTTCCTGAATCCTTTCCCGCACCTTATCAGTTATTATGCTATCTTCAAGAATCAACTCGGCATTTCCCAGAATCATTGTTAATAGATTGTTGAAATCATGGGCAATTCCTCCTGATAGCCTGCCAACTGCTTCAAGCCTCTGTGAATGTAGCAGCTGTTGTTCCAGATTTCTTTTTTCTGAAATATCTTTGGCTATACCCAAAAAAAAAAGCTTTGCCTCCAATCTGCAAAGCAAAAGTCCTGGCTTCAACAAAGACCTGCGTTCCATCCTTACGATTGGCTCTTATTTCGTAAGGCAATATGTTTTCCTTATTCAAATTACACTTTAGTTGTTCGAGGAACGTTGCAATTTTTCCAAGTTGTTCCTGAGGCAATAATTTTAGTTGCAAATAATTATTTCCGATAATCTCTTCTTTGGTGTAACCGGTTAGTTTTTGTGCAGCAAGGTTACAATCGACATACCTGAAGCTTTTAATATCGTGCAGGAAATAAGCATCGGGTGCATGTTCAAACAAAGCCCTGAATCTTTCTTCACTTTCTTTTAGCGCATCATAATATTTATTCTTTAAATCCTTTAAAATGATGTTTTGTTTTTCTGACAAATCTATATTATAAAGGCCAAAGGCAATGATGTCTGTAATTTCCTGAAACAATACCTGATCTGTTTTATCAAATGTAAAATTTTTAGCCATTGAGACGGTTAGTATTCCATATTTTTTTCCATCGATCTTAAGAATTGAAGCAAAAGAATTGGTTTCATTGCAAAGCGGCTTAAGCAGACAATTACGGCACTCTATAGAGATGTCTAAAGTTATTAAAGCTTTATTTTGAGCAAGAGCTTTTTTTGCGCAAACGGGCAAAACATTTTTCTCAAGCAGTTTTTTAAATTGTTTGAGATTTTCCCCAAGGCCGGATTCTGCTATGTGTATCAATTTTTCTGATGAGTCTGTAAGCGCAATCCATGCACTTTTTAAATCAATCGTTTCAACAAGAGTCTCGGAAACCGCCTGGATCAGACGCTCACGATTTTTTTCTTTAATTATTAGCTGGCTTACAATTCTAATAGCTTTCATAAGAGAGTTTAAACGCTCTTCCATTTTTTTATCCTGAACCTTTTCTGGAAAGTTTATAGATGATTCTTGTGCCAATAGTTTAATAAAGAAGACCAATTTTATCACATATAAAATATGACAGCAAATATTGTTTAGAGTAATATATTAAACAAATTATGCGACAAGCAGTTTTTTTTCTTGCGGTTATGCAATAATATATGTATCCTCCATAATTTATTATAAACAATAGATTTATTGTAGTAATAAAATTTTAATATGGAGTTGCAGATGGATAAAACACCTGTTGTTATCGGAAACGATCATGCTGCATATCAGCTTAAGGAACAAATAAAAAATTATCTTATTGATAATGATATTGAAGTTAAGGACATTGGAACTCAAAATGAAAGCTCTGTTGATTATCCGGATTATGGGATAAAGGTAGCTTCGCTTGTTTCCGAAGGAGAATTTGCCCGTGGGATACTTCTTTGTGGCAGCGGGATAGGGATGTCTATTGTTGCCAACAGATTTTGTAATGTCAGAGCTGCTCTTTGCAATGATCTTTTTTCTGCTATTTTAAGCAGAAAACACAACAATTCAAATATCCTGGTGATGGGAGCCCGGATTATCGGGGATGTGCTTGCGATCGAAATATTAAAAGCCTGGCTTGAAACTGCATATGAGGCAGGAGGGCGCCATCAGAAACGGATTGATAAATTTAATGATTTGGGAAATAAGGGAAAATAAGTTGAAGTTGGAATATATTGAAGAAACAGATCCGGAAATAGCAAAAGTAATAGTCTGTGAATATGAAAGGCAAAAAAATACCCTGGAGTTGATAGCATCTGAAAATATCGCCAGCCGGGCGGTTATGGCTGTACAGGGAAGCATTCTAACGAATAAATATGCAGAAGGTTATCCCGACAAACGTTTTTATGGCGGATGTGAAAACGTTGATGTTGCCGAAAAGCTGGCTCTTGAAAGAGTAAAAAAACTATTTGGGGTTTCGTATGCCAATGTACAGCCGCATTCCGGTTCCCAGGCCAATATGGCGGTATATTTTGCATTGCTTGAACCGGGAGATACGGTGCTTGGTATGAACCTTGCCCACGGTGGCCATCTGACTCACGGTAGTCCGGCGAGTTTTTCGGGCAGGTTTTTTAACTTCGTTCATTATGGGGTGGGCCGAAGTACCGGAACTATAGACTATAACGAAGTTAGTCAATTAGCCTTAAAGCACAGGCCAAAAATGATAGTAGCAGGCGCAAGCGCATATCCCAGAACTTTAGACTTTAAAGCTTTTGCCGAAATTTCAGAATCGGTAGGTGCATACCTGATGGTTGATATGGCTCATATAGCAGGGCTTGTTGCAGCGGGTGAACATCTTTCTCCTGTGCCGTACGCAGATATTATTACGGCGACAACTCACAAGACATTAAGGGGGCCAAGAGGAGGGTTGATACTTGCCAAAACTCAATTCGGGGAAAAGCTTAACAAGGAAATTTTCCCCGGGATTCAGGGTGGCCCGCTTATGCATACAATTGCAGCAAAGGCGGTCTGTTTTAAAGAAGCCCTTAGTGAATCATTTAAACAGTATCAGATCAGTGTTGTCAAAAACGCAAAAAAAATGGCTAATGTATTAATGGATGAAGGTATCAATCTTGTATCAGGCGGAACTGACAATCATATGATGCTTGTTGACTTAAGAAATTTGAATATTACAGGAAAAGATGCCGAAAATATTTTGGGGCGAGCCGGAATAACTGTAAATAAAAATTCCATACCTTTTGATACACAAAGCCCATTTGTTACAAGCGGAATCAGAATCGGGACACCTTCTTTGACGACAAGAGGCATGAAAGAGGCGGAAATGGAAACAATTGCAAAGCTTATAGCTGATCTTTTGAAAAAGCAAAATGATGAATCACTTATAAAGCTGACAGCAGAAAAAGTGCAAAAACTTTGTGACGCATTTCCGGTATATAATGATAATATGAGTTAGTGCCTATAGAAAAGAGTTGGAAATCCAAAAACAGTTTCTTTCTATTGAATAAAAAAGAAACTGGCTTGAGAAAGGAGAGTATCAGATAAAATGCCGGATAAGAGCAGCCGCCCTGCGTGGGATAGATACTTTATGGACATTACAACTCTTGTTGCCAAGAGGTCAACGTGCTTAAGACGTTTTGTGGGTGCTTGCATAGTAAAAGACAAGAGGATACTTACAACAGGGTATAACGGTGCGCCAACCGGGTTGAAGCATTGCCTTGAAATCGGTTGTATTCGTGAAAAAAGAAAGATTGCTTCAGGGGAAAGGCATGAGCTTTGCAGAGGAATTCATGCTGAACAGAATGCTATCATTCAAGCTGCCTTTCATGGTGTTTCCATAAGAGAGGCCGTGCTTTACTGCACAAATCTTCCCTGTTCCATATGTGCTAAAATGATTATAAATGCTGGTATAGTAAAAATATATTATCTGGATGGATATGCAGATGAAATGTCATCGGAAATGTTGGAGGAGGCAGGTATTGAGGTAATTAAGCTGGAAATTATCTGAGCGGGAGGGTTTTTATGAAATGTCCTTTTTGTGCCGAGCTTGATAACAAGGTTATTGATTCCAGATTAAACAAGGAAGGAACAGTGATACGCAGACGCAGGGAATGTATCGGTTGCGGCAGACGTTTCACAACATATGAGCAGATTGAAGAACTTCCTGTCATGATAATAAAAAAAGACGGACGCAGGGAGGTATTTTCAAAAGACAAAGTACGTACCGGTATTCTCAAGGCATGTGAAAAACGCAAAGTAAGCATGAATGCTATTGAAGATTTTCTTGATGAACTTGAACGCGACCTTAAAGAAACAGGAGAAAAAGAAACTCCTGCTCACATAGTTGGCGAAAAGATTATGGAAAAGCTTCATGAAATTGATGATGTGGCATACGTCAGGTTTGCATCTGTTTACAGGGAGTTTAAAGATATTAATGATTTTATTTGGGAATTAAAGAAACTGTTAAGCAAACAGTAGAATCTTATATGGACGATTTATTATATATGAAAATGGCCATTGACCTTGCTGAAAATGGCCGCGGGCATACTTCTCCAAACCCTATGGTAGGCGCAGTTGTTGTAAAAGACGGCAAAGTTGTTGGAAAGGGTTATCACGAAGCTTACGGTAAAGCTCATGCAGAAGTAAATGCCATTGATGATGCTAAAGAGCACTCATACGGAGCGACTCTTTATGTAACACTTGAGCCATGCAACCATTTTGGTAAAACACCTCCATGTACAAAAAAAATTATTGAATCAGGCATAAAGAGAGTTGTAGCAGCAATCAAGGACCCCAATCCTGATGTTAAAGGAAACGGAGAACAATTATTAAGAAGTAACGGCGTAGAAGTGACTTTTGGGGTCTGCGAAAAAGAAGCATTAAAACAGAATGAAATTTTTATTAAATATATCAAGACAAAACGTCCGTTTGTCATAGTAAAATGCGCTTCAACTTTAGATGGTAAAATTGCCACTAAAACCGGAGATTCAAAATGGGTTACAAATGAAGAATCAAGGCAATTTGTTCACAAACTAAGACATTATACCGATGCTATAATGGTTGGCATTGATACGGTAAAAAGGGATAATCCCAATCTAACAACACGTATTAATGGTATAAATGGCCTTAACTCTGTAAGAATAGTGCTTGATTCCAGACTTTCAATCTCTGAAGACGCGTTTGTGTTGAATCAGGATGTTGATTCTGATACGATTGTGGTCATAAGCGATCTTGCTCTTGATAAAGCAATTTTGCAAAAAAAGATGCGACTTGAAGAAAAAGGTATAAAGATTATAAAGGCACCTTCCAAAAATAATCTGATAAATCTTGATATACTGATGGATATGATGGGTTCAATGGGTATTACAAGTCTTCTTATAGAAGGTGGAAGTCGTGTGATTTCATCCGCATTTTCTAATAAGATTGTCGATAAAATATTTTTTTTCTATGCGCCCAAAATTCTTGGCGGCGATGGTGTTAGTATTTGCAGTGGTCCGGGGCCGGTTCTCATGCGTGATTCTGTTATGGTAAAAGAGATTGGTATTCAAAAGTTCGGAGATGATATTTTGATAGAGGGCTATATCTGATATGTTTACAGGTATAATAGAAAGCCTTGGTACTATTTCTTCGATTCGTTCTTCGGGCAGGATAGGAAAGCAACTTGCCATAGAAACGGATACTGATCTTGATGGAACCAAAATCGGAGACAGTATTGCGGTTAACGGAGCTTGTCTTACAGTTGTTAAAATCGACAAAAAACGTTTTGATGTTGACGTTTCTCCTGAAACCCTTGATAAAACAACCTTGGGCGATACAAAAACAGGAGACAGGGTAAATATCGAGCGCGCCTTACGCCTATCGGATAGGCTGGACGGTCATCTGGTTTCAGGTCATATTGACGGAATCGGCAAAATAAGCAGGAAAAAATTAACAGGTAACGCAGTGATAATTACATTTGATGTGCCTGTATCACTTTCCCGTTACATAATAAAAAAAGGTTCTGTTGCTATCGATGGTGTAAGTCTTACGGTAAACAACTGCGATGAAGGATGGTTTGAAGTAAGCATAATACCTCATACTGCAAAACTGACTACAATTGGTATAAAAGCAGAAAATAATTTTGTAAACATAGAAACCGATATGATAGGAAAATACATAGAACGATTTATTGGTACTCAAAAAACTCCCGGTGGTAAAAAAGATGTAAAGTCATCCATAGATATGGCCTTTTTATCAAAAACCGGATATATATAACAGAATAATTGTTCCAGGTAGGGACATAATTTTTTAGGAGATTAATATTTAAAAATGCCGATAATTTCAATTGAAGAAGCAATCAAGGATATACGTGAAGGGCGCATGGTTATCCTTGTTGATGATGAAGACCGTGAGAATGAAGGTGACCTCACAATGGCCGCTGAAAAAGTAACGCCTGAAGCCATAAATTTTATGGCAAAATACGGAAGAGGACTTATATGTCTTTCTATGACAAGTGAAAAAGCGGATTCCCTTTTTCTTCCGCCAATGGTGGAAAACAATACTTCCCCTTTCCAAACAGGGTTCACTGTTTCAATAGAAGCCAGATGCGGAGTAACAACGGGAATATCCGCAGCCGACCGGGCAACTACAATTCTGACCGCCTCAGCCGAAGATGCCAGGCCTGGTGATTTGGTGAGGCCCGGCCATATTTTTCCTTTAAGAGCAAGAGACGGTGGAGTAATTGTAAGAACCGGCCAGACTGAGGGGTCGGTAGACCTTGCGCGCCTTGCCGGTTTGAGACCGTCCGGGGTAATTTGTGAAATAATGGATGACGACGGTACAATGGCCAGAATGCCTTCGCTTGAAAAATTCAGTGAAAAACACGGGATAGGCATTTGCTCTATAGCGGATCTCATAGAATACCGTTTGGCGAATGAGCGTTTTGTAAGGCGATCCGCTGAAACTGTAATTCCTACTTCTATTGCAGGTGAGTTCAGGGCTGTTGTATATGAAAACGATATTGACCGATTTCTTCATATCGCGATGATAAAAGGAGAAATTGATTCAAAAAAGCCTGTCCTTGTCAGAGTTCATTCAGAATGCCTCACGGGAGATATATTCGGATCTCTTAGATGCGATTGCGGCGATCAGCTTAAGGAGGCTATGAAAATGATTGACAATGAAGGATCGGGGGTTTTTCTGTACATACGCCAAGAGGGGCGTGGTATAGGACTTGTCAACAAGATTAAAGCCTATGCCTTGCAGGATCAGGGGTTTGACACCGTTGAAGCAAACGCTGAACTGGGATTTAAGCCTGATTTGAGAAATTATGGTATCGGTGCGCAGATTCTGGTTGATCTTGGTGTAAGAAAGATGAGGCTCATAACAAACAATCCAAAAAAAATAATCGGACTTGAAGGATATGGATTAAGTGTTGTTGAGCAGGTCGGGATTGAGGTTGGGCCTAATCAATTTAATGAAAAATATCTATCATGTAAGAAATATAAAATGGGCCACCTGATTAACGTAGATAAAATACCTTAAATCCGTTGTTCTTTTTTTTAGTTTTTCTAAAATTTGGGAGGATAGTATGCCTAAAATAATCGAGGCCAAGCTTATCGCGGAAGGCAAGAAATTCGCGATTGTTACAAGCCGGTTTAATGATTTTATTACCGACAAGCTTGTCGGAGGTGCTGTTGATGCTTTACTGCGTTCAGGAACAATGGACTCGGATATTGATATAATAAAGGTTCCGGGTGCTTTTGAGATTCCTCTTGTTGCCAAAAAAATAGCTGAAAGAAAAAAGTATAATGCTGTAATATGCCTTGGTGCTGTTATACGGGGGGCAACCCCGCATTTTGATTACATTAGCGCTGAAGTTACAAAGGGAGTTGCCATGGTTGGTTTGGAAACGGGAATCCCTGTGATTTTCGGAGTAATTACGGTAGATACTATTGAGCAGGCGATAGAACGTGCCGGAACTAAGGCTGGTAACAAAGGATGGAGTGCCGCAGTTTCTGCAATTGAAATGGCAAATCTGGTTGAACTTATAGATAAAGAATAGCAATATGGGTAGTCGCAGAAAGTCACGGGAACTTGCAATGCAGGTTCTTTTTTTCATGGATAAATGCCATGATAATTCTGAAGAGGTTTTAGAGAACTTCCGGGATAATTTTAATCCATCCGAAGATATCCTGCCTTTTTTTTACAGGCTTGTCAGAGGAGTTATAAGCTCCGGATCGGAAATTGATACTATAATAGAGCGGTTTTCCAGCAACTGGAAAATAAGCCGTATGTCCTGTGTTGACAGAAATATCATGAGGATTGCAGTATTTGAGCTTGTTTGGTGCAATGATATTCCCTTTAAGGTTTCTATAAATGAAGCAATTGACGTAGGGAAAAAATATGGAACTAATGAATCCGGACCTTTTATAAATGGGATTCTTGACAGTGTCAGAAATGCTGTTGAAACAGAAATAATTAAACCAAAAAAACTGATAATATAATCGAGGCCTTTGAAAAATGTTCAATTTTGTTCGAGTTCAAGGAAGGCGATGATTTCAACCGCAGGAATACATTGAGTATTTCGAGGATAGAAATTTGAGCCTGACGCAGAAATCGGGCAAAAGGGGACGTTTTGCAAAGGTCTCTAATCGGAGGTTGTTTTGATTATAGAAGACATAGTTGTAGGACCGATAATGTCAAATTGTTTTATTGTCGGATGTGAAAACACAAAAGAGGCTGTAGTTATCGATCCGGGAGATGAGCCCAACAAAATTCTGATGGTGGTTGCAAAACATAAATTGCAAGTTAAATACATCATAAATACACATGGTCATGTTGATCATGTAGGCGGTAACAAAAAATTGAAGGAAGCCACAGGCGCAGATCTTTTGATACACAGCCTTGATGTGCCAATGCTTGCCCGTATTGCGGCTACCGGTGCAGCATGGGGACTTAATGTGGAAGACTCCCCCCCTCCTGATCGGATGTTAGAAGATGGTGATGAGATTAAATTCGGAGATATCACTTTTAAGGTTATCCACACTCCAGGGCATTCACCGGGCGGTATTTCGCTTTATACGGATGGATGCGTTTTTGTAGGAGATACGCTTTTCTCAGGATCGATAGGGCGCACGGATTTCCCCGGCGGTGATTATGATACTCTTATATCATGTATAAGAAACAAGCTTTTTGTGCTTGGAGATAATATAAGAGTACTTACAGGACACGGTCCTGAAACTTCTATTGCTATAGAAAAAAAGTATAATCCATTTGTTAGAATCGAATAATTCAATTTAAAGAAATTACAAAGCTTGATGGAGTTTTTTTGGAACCCATCAAGTTTTGTACTTCTGTGTAATAAGCATATATGGCGCATGCCTGTTATGAGCCATATTACTGCAAAAAGAATTTCTTAAAAATCATTGTCATGATGTGTAATTAACCGATCAGGTGCAAAATTATTTTGGTCGGCTTTGATGATTCTTTTTTCCACATATTTTGTTGCAGTAGTATTAGCGTGCCCGTTTCCATTATTATTGTTATTTTTAAGCCCCACCAGAACCACAAGTTGTTCGACATAGTCCTTCATTGCTTTTGACTGGGCGTTAAGCTCCTCACCTGCAGAAGCTGATTCTTCAGCGATAGCGGCAGTCTTTTGAATTACTGTATCAATTTCGGACATGGCACTGTTAACCTGCTGAATGCCTTGTGCCTGTTCTTGCGAACCGGCAGCGATTTCAGATACCAGACTGCTGACTTTCTTTGAGGATTCCATGGTCTTTGTAAATGCACTCAAAGTGGTTTCCGAATATTCAGAACCATTTTTTACGGCATTAATGGTATTATCTATCAGAGTTGCCGTGTTGCGGGCAGCATCGGCAGCACGCATCGCCAAATTTCTAACTTCATCAGCTACCACCGCAAAACCTGCACCTGCTTCACCTGCTCTGGCAGCTTCAACAGCAGCGTTTAAGGCTAAAAGATTAGTCTGGAATGCAATCTCATCAATAGTCTTAATTATCTTTTGGGTTTCTTTACTTGCATTTGAAATATCATCCATAGATTTGCTGAGTTGCTCCATGGCATTGTGAGCTTCCGATACCGTACGATCCGAATCTGCCATTACCCGGTTGGCTTCTGTGGAGTTTTCTGCATTCTGTTTGATCATGGAGGTCATTTCTTCAAGTGAAGACGCAATTTCCTCTATAGATGATGCCTGCTGTGATGTGCCTGTAGCCATAGTCTGGCCTGCGCTGGATACCTGATCAGACGCATCGTTGACTTTGCTGGCCCCTTCGGTAAGCCCCCCGATGATTCTGCCGATGGGACCTGTGATAGAACGACTGATAATAAGCCCGGTTATGATAATTCCCAATAACACTACTGCCACAAAAACCCCTACATTTATATAACGCTGGTTTTTGCTGATCTGAATATTGGCCGTTAGCTCTTCCTTCAGGCGGTCTGCAAACATTTTTTGAATTTTTAAGAGTTTATTGCGTAATGCTTCGGTTTGTCCTGCCAGACGCGAGGCACTTGCCGATTGGTTTTCTCCTTTGCTCATAGACAGATAAATCGGTTGAGCTTCTTGTGTAAATGATTTAAGTGCCGCAAGAGCTTCTCTTACCTGAACAGCAGATACTTCATCCACACCGGGAATATTCAATATGCCGTCCATTGCTTTTTGAACGTTTCCAGCCTCAATGCCGGCACTATCAATAGTACTGGAATCACCCAGCATGATGCCGTCATTATAAAGACGCACCTGATCTTTAAACGCTGTCAGTGACTCTTGAGCAAGGTTTGACGCTGGAAACAGATATTCGGAAACACTATGCATTCTGGCTTCCATGCGGGCTCCCATTCCGAACCCGAATACCATGGTTAAAAAATAGCCTATAACCAGAATACTCATACTTAGCCATATTTTTTTTGACATACTTAAGTTTTGCATAATTAACCTATAGCCTCCTTAATCCGGCTTTACCGGAAGCTGTTAACAATTAGATTTTCAATTCAGTTGCAGGGAATACATTCCCTGCAACTGAATCTATGTTACAGGCGGTTAGAAGCTGAATGTCAGCTTTGCTGCGCCATAATACCAGTCTTTTTCTGATCTGTCGGAATTATCCGCAAGCAGAACATCTGCGGTACCGTTTACTTTGTGGCCTTCAACTTTAAATATCCAGTTTGAATTTATATCAAAACGGGCAGAAAGGGCCAGATCCTTTTGCCAGGCTGAGTGATCCTTTAGAGTAGCAGTCTCAACAACATCATCACCGTGCCTGTCATCT
>JAHITX010000102.1 GCA_018817425.1 Pseudomonadota bacterium | reverse complement strand
TAAAACTGGCCTGGTTCAGCGGTCTGGATCTCTTGGGTGATAAAAAAGCCATCTTTGCCGGTGCGCGTGCTATGACCATAATAAGTGAAGGTAAGAAGATAACACTGATGGGATATTTACCAAATTTACAGAAAAAGTAAAAAAAGGCCAAAACCGTAAGGAAGCAGACGTTTTTAACATAGAAGATCGTAAATAGCACATATGAAGTGATCAGAACCGGAGAATTCACTACCATGAACCCTATTTTAATTTAAACTTCAAACTTAAGATTTGTTTGGTCAATATTCTTTTTCATTTCAGGTTTTAATCCTCTATCAACACAGCGCATTATACAGCAAGGGTAAAGAGTAGACCCATTTTTTTCAACTGTTTACTCGGCGGGAAAGGGTTTCCCCTCTCCCGCCACTTGAAGTAAATTCAAGTGGTTCCACCCTCACCCCAAGCCGGAGCTTACCCACTCTCGGCCTGTTGCCGGACTTTTTACAAATCTGTCGAAATTGCATTTTTGTTTCTTTTCAAGAAGTGTGATATACAGAATAGATATCGGAGGTGTTGATGTTGAGAAAACCTGACAAAAAGCTTCTTGTAAAAATCCCTGTTGAAAGTGCTTTTATTCCCCTGGCTGTGTCCTTCGTTGAACTTGCGGCGAAGGGACTGGGTCTGGATGAGGAAGCAGCGCAAGAGTTATCTTTGGCTGCAGAAGAAGTTATTGCCTATCTGACCGGTATTGGTATCAGCGGACAGGATGTTGTAATTCAATGCTCGGCCGGGAGTCATTTTATCAAAACCGAGTTTTCACTTCCGGTTCAAAATATACAGTTGCATGCCTTCAATATGACTGCCAGGGTGAGTGCCGAAGACGAGGCTTGCCTCGATCAGATGGGACTATTAATTGCCTCCAGAATGACCGATCGTTTTCGAATTTCCCGTCCGGCTGATGGTAATCTGGAGTTGACCCTTGTCAAATTATTGCGCTATCCCGAGATCAAAGAAGAGACTGATATCCAGACCCCCAAAGCCCTGACAAATTTCAGTATTCAGACACCGGATTCGGCACAAATCAAATGGTTTGTCCGCCTGGTAAACCAATTCTATCCGGCAAAACTTTTCCCTGTGGATTTAAGATATCCGGGAAAAGTTGTTGATATGGCTGCTGCCGGAGATTACCATATCCTCCTGGCCAACGGGCCTACCGGTGAGATTGGTGGCGGTTTGGCCTGGAAATGGGAAGGTTCCAAGACCATCGAAGTTTTCGGCCCTTACATTTTTAACACAAACAGTCATCCGGAAATAGCCCGGGAACTTATGGAAACTTGCATTGGAAACGTTGCTAAAACCCCGGCATTAGCCCTTATCAGCCGAATGCCGACACCGCAGCTTCCTGAAGGATACCTTGAGATTCTGGGTATCCTGAATGCATTAGGGCCGGATGGTGGCGCACCCTTAACCGCTCTTTTCAGATTAATGCATGAAGATTCCGGCTCAGTGGTATGGGCTCATCCCGATCTGGTCGAATTTCTTCAAAGCGAATACCATCGTTTGGTCTTTCTCCGTGAAATTCAGACAGTCTTATCAGATGGCGAGGCAGAAGAACCTTTTTCCGTTTTAAGTGCCGAAACAGATCGCCACCTTGCTGTTACAACATTAAGACCGATATGGTACGGAAAGGATTATGAGAAGATCCTGGCGGATCATGTTAAATTACTGCGGCAGGAATCGATGAGTGCTATCTTTTTCGAAATGGATTTAGGGCTTTCATGGCAGACCGGTTTCACCCCGGGGTTGCTTAAGCTCGGGTTTATACCCCGCATGATTATCCCTTATGCCGGCAAGGCAGACCTTGTAATTTTTGAGCTGGAAGGCGAATCATGAAGCATTGCGACTTGATGAAAAATACGCACATTGAACGTCTGGTGCCGGACCATATAAAACGCTTTGAAGCCTATATCCCCAGCAAGCCCGATGATATGTTGATGAAAATGGCAGGATGCTCCCGGCTTTTTCGCCTTAATAATAATGAAAACCCTCTGGGGCCGCCGCCGGCCGCCCGCAGAATCATTGAAGCCTATCCTTCCCTCAGGGCATCGGTTTATCCCAGCGGTGATGCCTACCATCTGCGATGTAAGCTTGGTGATCTTTTCGGCCTTCATCCGGATCAGATTCTTGTAGGAAACGGCGCCAACGAGGTTATCGGCTTTGTCATCAAGGCTTTTTGTCAGGAAGGAGACAATATCATCACTGCCGACAAAACCTTTGCGGTCTACGAATGGGTGGCGAGCTTTTCCGGTTTTGAGGCCCGGCTTGTACCGTTAAAAGATTTTACCTTTGATGATGAGGGTATGTTAAGCCTTATGGATGAGCGAACCAAGATATTTTTTGTTTGCAATCCCAATAACCCCACCGGAACTTACTGGTCGGAAGAGCGGCTTCGCAGGTTTCTGGATCGGGTGGCCGGCAGACAAATCGTGGTTGTGGACGAGGCATATTGCGAATTTGTGGAGCAAGCGGACTTTCCGGACGGTATGCGCCTTATTGCCGAATACCCCAATCTTGTTATCTTCAGAACCTTTTCGAAAATGTATGCACTGGCCGGGCTTCGCATAGGGTATCTGGCCGGAAATCGGGAGGTTGTGGATATAATTCGGCGAACTTGTGTCGTTTACTCGGTAAACGGTCTGGCTCAGGAAGCGGCATATGTTGCAATAGAAGATAAAGAGCATGTCCTTGCAACGCGGACTTTGGTTCGAAATGCCAAGGCTTTGCTTACCCATGAGCTTGATAATCTTGGACTGACCTATGTCTCGGGTGAGGGTAATTTTCTGATGGTGAGACTTCCCATGAGCGATAGCCTGGCATACCGGAAACTGATGACACACGGTGTAATGGTACGCAGTATGGCCGGATTTCGCTTTCCCAACTGGATCCGTATTACGATTGCGTTGCCAGAGGCCATGAACGCCCTCATGGAGGCGCTTTTTGAGGTGGTGAAGCATGACCGATAATAACCGGGTTTTTCAAATAGGCGAGTCTATGTTCAGGCCGGATGCCATTACCAAGGTTACCGGTGCTGAGAAGTTCGCTGTGGATAACTACGGCTCTGATTTCTTGTGGGCAGGCGTAAAACGAGCCGGAATTGCCCATGCCCGGATTCAAAACATAAACATACAGGCAGCGCTTAAAATTTCCGGTGTTAAGGCCGTTTTAACTGCTGCAGACGTAAGAGGCAGTAACCGCCAGGGAGTTATCCGAAAAGACCAGCCTGTGCTGGCCGATGACCGGGTGCGTCATTGCGGGGACCCGGTAGCGTTGGTGGTTGCAGAAAATAAAGCTGCTCTTGAATCTGCTATAGAGAGTATTGTCGTTGATTATGAGGCCCTTGATGCAGTTTTTGATCCTGAGGAGGCTTTAAAAGAAAACGCGCCGCTGATTCATCCGGAACATCCGGGCGGAAACGCTTTGTTTACAACAAAAATTATTGTCGGGGAAGGCGAAGATGCTTTTGCCGGCTGTGATGAAACAGTTGAAGCCTGTTTCGATCTGCCCCGCCAGGCCCATGTTTTTCTGGAGACGGAAAACGGATGGGCAATTGCAGGAGAAGACGGCAGTCTTGAAATGACCGTTTCTACCCAGACCCCTTTTCGGGATCGCTTTGAAGTTGCTGAAGCCGTGGGGCTGGAGATAGATAGCATTCGGATTATGGCACCATACTGCGGAGGAGCTTTCGGCGGAAAGGACGGGATCACCGTCCAGAGTTTATTGGCACTGGCTGCCCTGCAATGTCCGGGAAGACCGGTCAAGATGTGGTGGAGCCGTGAGGAAAGTTTTCTGGCAGGCGCCAAGCGTCATCCGGCTAAACTCTATTACAAACTGGGGGCTTTAAGGGACGGAACACTGAAAGCTTTATCTGCCAGGATATATTTTGACACCGGTCCATATGATCATCTGGGCGGAGTGGTTGCCGCTCTTGGCCTTGAGCATGCCGGAGGTCCATACCGGATAGCAAACACCCATCTTCAAGTGTGGGCTGTATATACGAACAATCCCGTTTCCGGGGCCTTTCGGGGTTTTGGCGTACCCCAGGTTGCTGCCGCTATGGAATCCGTGATGGATATGATGGCTTGTCGTCTGAACATATCCCCGCTGAAGTTGCGTATGCATAATGCCCTTGTACGCGGAGACCGGTGTCCCGCCGGTGCAACGCGCCAGGGATCCATCGGCCTTACACAATGTCTGAAAATGGTCCAGTCCTATCCCTTGTGGACAGAGCGTGTCGACTGGCAGGCATCGGCAAGTTCATATCATAAAAGGGGTACCGGTATTGCATGTGTGTCACATGGTATGGGCTATGGTCCGGTTGTGCCTGACTCTGCAACGGCCGGAATCGAGCTTACCGGTGAAGGCCGGTTTAGAATTTTTGCCGGTGTGGTGGACATGGGCCAGGGAAATACGGCCAGCTACCTTCATATGGCAGGAGACATTCTTTCCCAGCCTCCGGAGAACATGGAACTTGTACTTCCGGATACGTCGCGGACCTTTCCGGGCGGTTCGGCTTCGGCCAGCCGCACTACCTATACATTCGGTAATGCACTGGTAGCCGCAGCTGAAGATCTGAAAAAGCGATTGATAGCTAAAGCTTCAGATTTATTTATGATTACGGATGTATCGGAATTAGTGCTGATCCCGGGCAACATCCGGCATTTGCCTACGGGAAGGGATTTGCCGCTGGCCCGGATGAGCCGTTTGCTAAACGCTGCTGAGCGTTTTATTACCCGGCATTTCAGGGCACCGGTTTCAAAAGAAAGGCCCACAACTGATGCTAACTTGCAGTTGCACGGCTTTCCCCACGCAATTTTTTCCTATTCGGTGCACCTGGCCCGTGTGGATGTGGATGAACTGACCGGACGTGTTTTGGTAACCGATTATCTTACTGTAACTGACTGCGGACAGGTAATTAATCCCTGTCTCTTTGAGGGCCAGCAGGAAGGGGCAGTGGTCCAGGGTCTGGGATACGCTCTCCGGGAGGATGTTATTTCCGAAAACGGTCGCATGAAGACAACTGATCTGACAACCTATATCATCCCAACAGCGTCGGACATGCCGGAGATGGAAACCATTGCGGTTCCCGTGGCTGAGCACACAGGCCCATTCGGCCTGAAAGGGGCCGGAGAAATCGGTATCGATGCACCTGCACCGGCTGTTGCCAATGCAGTATACGATGCCTGCGGCCTGAGGCTATTTCGATTTCCTTTAACCGCTGAGCGAGTTCTTGCGGCCATGTCAAAAAACGGAGAGAGATGAAAATCGAATTCGAGTTAAACGGCAAAGCAATCTGCCTGGATGTACCCGGTGACTTGAGAGTGGTGGACCTTTTGCGGGAGGATATGGGCCTGACAGGAACCAAGGAAGGCTGCGGGACCGGTGAATGCGGGGCATGTACTATTCTGGTGGACGGGCGCAGTCGGTTGTCCTGTCTGATGCTTGCGGCCCAACTGGCAGGCCGCAGGGTAATCACTATAGAGGGTTTGGCACAGCAAGGACATCTGCATCCGGTTCAGGCATCCTTTGTTGAAAAAGGGGCTGTGCAATGCGGATTCTGTACGCCCGGCATGGTTCTGACAACGGTGGATCTTCTGTCGCGCCATCCCCACCCCGGGCGCAAGGAAATTGCCCGGGCCATCAGCGGAAATCTATGCCGCTGTACCGGATATAAAAAGATTATTGATGCTGTTGAAAGCGTTGAAGAAAAACCTCTAAACAACCGGCATACCTCCATAATGCCGGAAGATATTCTTTCAGATGTTTCAGTTGGTTTAAAAGGAAGAAATAAACGCCATATTTTTCTTCCGCAATCTTTAAACGAACTGTGGCAAATTTTTGCCGAATATCCGGGAGCGAAAGTTTTTGGAGGCGGAACCGATCTTTTTGTATGGATGCGAAGCCGGCGTATTGACCCGGAAACCATAATCGGTCTTGAACGCATTGATGAGCTTTGCGGCGTTTATGAAACCGCAGATGGGGTTCGCATAGGCGCAGCCACTACTCATGAGATCATGCTGGAAAACCCTGTTATCAAAAGTATGTTTCCTGTTTTGACTCAGGCATTAAAAACACTGGGTTCCCCCCATATACGTCATGTTGCAACTATTGGCGGAAATATAATGACCGCCTCTCCGGCCGGAGACACATTGCCGCCTTTGTATGTGCTGGGCGCAAAAGTTGAGTTGCTGTCGGCACAAGGCCTGCGCTGTCTGCCTCTGGATGCCTTTATCCGGGGACCGGGACAAACTGTTTTGGAGACGGGTGAAATTCTTTCTGCCGTGATTATCTCCAGACCCAGTGAAATCACTTTCCAGTATTTTGAAAAAGTAGGGCTCAGAGATGCTATGGCTTGTGCTGTGGCAAGTCTGGCGGCAGTGATCGGGTTTTTGGAATCCGGCAGGATCGAATCAGCTCGTTTTGCCTGGGGAAGTGTGGGTCCGACTGTTATACGGTTGCCTGAGATAGAATCAGTTCTGGTCGGACAACCCCTGGACAAACAGCATATGAAAGCACTGATACCTCTGGTTCGGGAACGGCTTTTCCCCATCACCGACATAAGAGCCGGAGCCGATTACCGCAGGCTGGTTGCAGGTAACCTGCTGCTGCGTCTGCCGGAAGTAGTCGCATCATCATAATCTAATATTGCCGGTAGTTTGGGGAGGACGGAAGTTGACTAAACCGAAAACTTTACCCATGACAGCAAAAAGTCCGGATAACCCGGATATATCCATTCATGAGCTGCTTTTGTCCCGAAAATTTATTTGTCTGATGACAGCAGCCTTTTTAGCTTATGCGAACATATCCGTTTTTTTCGGCTTTGTTGATCATCTTCACACCTTGCCCGTTGATCCCGCGGATTATGGCTTACTTATAGGTGCTTTAGCCGCCGTATCCCTGATTGTCCGTCCGTTGATCAGTCCATTTTTCCATTCCGGAAACGCCCAAAAACTTCTTTTTATCGGCACCGTCCTTGCGGCCTGCTCCCTGGCCGCTTATACTGTGGCCGTCGATTATTGGAGTATGCTTCTGGTGCGTATTTTTCACGGGATTGCCTTTGCCGTTTTGGGAACGGCCCTTATGACCCTGGTTGTGGATGTTATTCCTAAGGAAAAAAGCGCACAGTTTTTCGGATATCTGGCAGTGGCCACCCTTTTGCCGAATACCCTGATCCCCCCACTTCTTCCTTTTCTGGATGCCGGCCTGGGGGGGTTTAACCGGATTTTGTTGTTGTTTGCCGCTTTGACGCTTCTAATGTTTCCTCTGGTATTTGCTGTAGCAGATAAGGAACAAAAAAAATCAACAAATGAAGATTCATCCGCACTATCCGTTAAAGAAGTCATGGAAAATCTGACGAATATCCATGTGCTTCGAATTCTGGCAGCCATGCTGCTTTTATATTGCGGGCATGCCATGGTCTTTTTTTTCCTGGACGGATATGGCAAATCTATTCAAATTGCCTATGTCGGGATATTTTTGACTTTTTCCACAGTGGGAGAAATCGGAATTCGTGTTGTTGCCGGTTCTTTTTTCGACCGGATAAATAAAGGACGTCTGGCCTTCTGGAGTCTGGTGGGATTGTGTTTGGCCTATGTCCTGCTGGCCTATGTTCCGGATAAATGGATTTTCTTTTCTCTGGGTCTGATCTTTGGGTTGGGGTGGGGTGTAGCCATGCCGGTGTTCAACGGATTGATGTTTGATGTATCCAAACCGCGGTTCAGGGCTTTTAATATAAATCTTGGCCTGCAGATGTTTCAGGCTGGCTTTTTTTTTGGTCCATTGATAGGCGCACCCTTGCTTGCCGGTTGGGGGTACAGGGAGCTATACCTTTTTTGCGCCGGAACAAGTCTTCTGGCAGCAGTTTTGATGTTTACGAAAGGAGCTAAAAATGACAGCCGAAACGATAACAACACCTGATATTGAACCCGGACAGTCCTACGGAATATGCCGTTTTCAACCCGGCGATGCCGAAGGGGTTGCCAGGCTCTTTTACTCGGTTTATGGCAGCGGATATCCGGTACGAACCTACTTGGAAGCAGAACTATTAATCAGGGAAAACGAGGCCCAGCATATCATTTCGAGTGTAGCCAGGACCCGGCGGGGAGATATTATCGGCCACACTGCATTGTTTAACAGCGCACCGCATTCGGGAACCTATGAATATGGAGCCGGTTTGGTTCATACGGCCTATCGTGGCGGGAAAAAAATATTTACTCAGCTTGCGATCCATAGTCGCGATCTTGCCGCCACACTGCCGGGGGTGGATGCCGCGTTTGGTGAACCGGTCTGCAATCATCCATTCAGCCAGAAGCTGATGGGAAACTTGGGGTTTCCTCCCAGTTCATTGGAGGTGGACCTTATGCCGGCTGAAGCTTATGTGAAAGAGGCCAGCGCAAGTGGTCGGGTAGCCGCATTTCTAAATTTCAAAACCTACCGAAAAAAACCCCATACGGTCTATTTACCCCGTGTTTATGCAAAAGAGCTGCCATTTTTCTACGAAGGTTTGGACGACGAGAGAGATTTTCTCATAGCGGAAAATGAAATATGTACCGAAAGCGATACCGATCTGAAACTCCTGATATTTGACTTTGCAGGCGTGGCCCGTATCGCAATCCATGCTGTGGGCCGGGATTTTTTGGCACGGATAGAAGCACTGGAAAAGGAATTGCAGGAAAAAAATGTACTGGTGATTCAGATCTGGCTCAATTTTGCCGACACATGTATCGGCAAGGCTGTTGAAATATTGCGGCTGCGCGGCTATTTTCTTGGTGGCATACTTCCGCGCTGGTTTGATACAGACGGACTATTAATGCAAAAAATACGCAAACATCCCGACTGGGATGGAATATACACTCATACGGATCGATACGGACAAATTCTAAAAATGGTCCGAAGCGACTGGGAACGCTCGATTAAGGAGAAACATGATGGATATTGACTTTCAGATGAAAGGAAACGCCCTGGTTGCATCAGTGCATGGAAGGGTGGATACGGGTAACGCTTCTGTGTTTGAGATGAAACTTGTCGAAGCATTGAGCCAGGAAGAGAAGTGGCTGGTGTTCGATCTTTCAGGATTGGAATATATCAGCAGCGCAGGCTTGCGTGTTTTATTGAGCACGGCTAAAATTATGAAGTCTAAAGGGGGAGACATCCGGTTGGCTGCAACCCAGGGACCGGTTAAAAAGGTATTCCAGATATCAGGGTTTTTTTCCCTCTTCAAGCATTTTGATACCACGGATGCAGCACTTGAAAATCTCTAAGACACAAGTAGTCCCGGTTTCCGTTTCATTACCGTCCCGGGTCGAGAATCTGCCGCACTTTATTACTCCGGTGCTTGCCGCAGCGCGTGCCCTTTTCGTTGATGAAGACAGATGCCATGATCTGGAACTTGCGATAGAAGAAAGTATAGTCAACATCATCAACTATGCCTATCCGGATAAGGAAGGTATAGTGCGAATTGGCTGCCGGAGAGAAGAAGATTGCCTGGTTGTTTGCATTGAAGATGAAGGGATTGAATTCGACATAACTGCAGCCGATGCCCCTGATCTGTCTTCCGACGTTTCATCGCGCAAAATAGGCGGGTTGGGAATTTATCTTGTGCGGAACCTGATGGACGATGTCCGCTACCGGCGGGAAGGCAACAGGAATCTTTTGGAACTGGTGATCTTCTTGCATCCTAAGGAGATGAAAGAATGATTCGGACACAACGAAACGTATTCTGGCTTACAATTACCGTTTGGATGATTCTATGCGGTTCCTTGTGGGCAACAACAGAATCACCGGGTTTGAAAAAGCTGACTTTTCTTCCCCAATGGCTGCCACAGGCGCAGTTTGCCGGATATTATGTGGCTCTTAACAAGGGTTATTATCGCCATCACGGCATTGATCTGACCATCATTCCGGGTGGTCCCGACCATTCACCTGCAGCATACATAAAAGAAAAAAAAGCAGATATTGTAACGCTCTGGCTTTCTTCGGCCCTTCAGCTGGCTGACCAGAGTGTGGAAGTGGTCAATGTGGGACAGATTATTCAGCGCTCGGCATTGGTACTTGCCGCCAAAAAGAGTTCGGGTATTAATAGCCCGGCAGATATGGACGGAAAAAAAATCGCACTTTGGCCATCCGATTTTCAAATCCAGCCCAGGGCTTTTTTCGATAAGTTTGACCTTAAGGTGCAGGTAGTGACAACCAATAGTCCGATCAATCTCTTTCTTCGCGACGGAGTCCAGGTTTCTTCGCTTATGTGGTACAATGAGTATCATACACTGATCAATTCAGGACTTGACCCGGATGAGATAACGCTTTTTTTCTTTGATGACGTGAATCTTAATTTCCCGGAAGACGGTATCTATCTTCGTAAGGAGACTTTCGAGAATGATCCTGAAGCTGCCTGTGCCTTTGTAAACGCATCTGTAGAGGGATGGCAATACGCCTTCGCACATCCCGAAGAGGCGATAGATATTATGATCCCGATCATGGAAGCGGCCCATATTCCGGCAAACAGGGTGCATCAGCGATGGATGCTTGATCGGATGCGTGATTTAACGGTATCCGGGCCGAAAGGTGAGCGAATGTGGGAGCTTAAAGTTGATGATTACCGGAAAGTTGGTGATATTCTGGTTTCAAACGGGCTGATTCGGGCTGTACCACCTTATGAATTATTTTCCAGAAAGTGTTTTTGCCATGATAAAGAATAGAGGCATTGCCTTCAGGCTGGGGGCGCCGATCCTGGCAGGAGCCGCCCTGATATTTATGGTTGTTTTTACATTCGGATACTTCTTTTCAAGGGAAGCGATTCTTAGGAATGTGGAGAATAATGCGCAAAATATTGCCAAACAGACTGCCCACCGTATCGAATCCGTGCTTGCACCAGTGCAAAAACTGCCGGTCAATCTCACTGCGGCAATCGAAACGCTTGATCTAAGCGAAACAGAAATGATAGATGTTCTTGGTAAAACACTAAGCAAGAACCCCGAAATCTTCGGTGCTGCCATTGCCTTTGAACCCTATGCCTTCAAATCAGACAGACTGTATTTTTGCCCTTATTTGTTCCACAAGGAAAAAGGGCTTGAACATACATATCTTGACGGAAAAAATTATCACTATTTCTATCAGGACTGGTATCAAATTCCAAGGGAAACCCTTCAGGAATACTGGAGCGAGCCATATTTCGACGAAGGTGGAGGCGACATTCTCATGGCAACATTTTCGTGCCCTTTTTTCAAAAAGAAAGAGGGAAAACGTCTTTTTGCCGGTGTAATCACGGCCGATATCTCTCTGGAATGGCTTAAAAAATTTGTTTCGGAAATACGGATTCTTAAAACCGGCTATGGATTCATCCTCTCTCGAAACGGGTCTTTTGTTGCTCATCCGGAAAAGCGCTGGGTGATGAACGAGACAATTTTCAGTATAGCCGAGGCAAGGGGTGATGCAAAACTTAGAAATATCGGAAGGCGAATGATTGCAGGGGAATCAGGCTTTGTTTCTTTTACCGGCTATGATTTAAAAAAAGCCGGTTTTCTCTACTTTGCTCCGGTTAAATTCAGCAAATGGTCTTTGGGTATTTTTTTTCCAAAAGACGAACTGATGGCCGACCTGGACGACATTAATAAAAAGGGAATCTATCTGGCGGTTTGCGGATTGATAGTACTGTTTCTGGTGGTTTGGCTGGTTTCAAAAACCATAACCCGACCTTTGAGAACCCTGTCCGTTGTAGCCCGTGAAATGGCTACTGGCAATCTGGAAATAGTAGTGCCGAACCAAAAAAGCGGAGGAGAGGTGGGGCTTCTGGCCGAATCTTTTAATTTCATGAAAGATTCTCTTAAAATTCACATTCAGGATTTGCTGGAAGCCACTGCTGCCAAAAAGAGTTTCGAAAGCGAGCTCAATATAGCCCGCGATATTCAGATGGGATTTCTGCCCAAAGATTTTAATCCCTTTCCGGATATTCCGGAGTTTGATCTTTACGCATTTATCAAACCGGCAAAGGAAGTGGGTGGAGATCTTTATGACTTCTACAGAATTGATGATGAGCGCATCTGCTTTGTTTTGGGAGATGTATCCGGCAAAGGTGTTCCGGCATCCCTGTTCATGGCTGTAACCATGACCCTTATTAAAATGACTGCTGCAAAGGGACTGAGCCCGGATCTAATTTTGCAGGAAGTAAATTCCCAACTAAGCCGGGACAATGAAGCCAACATGTTCGTAACACTGTTTTGCGGTATATTAAATATCCGTACCGGAGAGCTATGGTATGCAAACGGCGGACATAATCCGCCTGTGTTGCTGCAAAAAAACGGAGAAGCTGTCTTTCTGGAAGGAACAGACGGGGTTTTGCTTGGCGCTATGGACGGAATTGAATACGAAATGAAAAAAATCCGGTTAGATGCCGGAGAGGGCTTGTTTATCTATTCGGACGGCATCACCGAGGCTATGGATGAAAAGGAAAATCTATACTCCGAAGAGCGCCTGCTTGAACTTTTTAAGAGTATGGAGCCACTGCCGTCGTCCCAGGTGGTGGATGTGGTTATTAGCAGTGTTCTATCCTTTGCAGGCCAGGCTCCACAAACCGACGACATTACAGTGATGATGCTGCGATTTTGGGGCAATGAAAATATATTGATGCAAGGCTGACAGGGGAATTAAAATGGTATTAAAAGCACAATCGCTTAAAATGCAACGGAATTAGCCGTCTGGGTTAAGCGTCTGGTTCTGCAATTTTATTGATTGCGTTGAAAATATATCCTTAAAATGGTTTTCAAGAACCTCACCATTATAATATGAGTGAGAATTACTGAGATTGCGAACAGATAAAAAGAAATGTCTTATTTCATCAAAGGGGGATAATAGGAGCTTCTTTGATTTATACTTTTCTGCCTGCTATTCATAATAAGTCCACATACGAATAATCTTGACAGTTTTTTCATCATCCATGACCTGGTAAACGACCCTGTGCTGAATATTGATTCGTCCGGAGTAAGCACCCGATAGATCACCGACAAGTTTTTCGTAAGGAGGGGGTGTGTGGCATGGATTCTCTATCTGATTGTTGCATATCCTGCTTTAGTGAATATCTTAAAAGATAAGAGAAATCATAAATTGTAATTTATGTAAAATTTGTGTAGAAATATGTAAGAAATGCAGAAGTTTCAAGTTTATGCTGGATTCCGGATCAAGTCCGGAATGACAAAACCGTGAGTTTTCAGCTTTTTTCGAATCTATTAGAATTGTTAACATTAATTTGCTGTGGGTAATAAAATGGAAATTGTCTCAATAGCATCAAGCAGGAAAAAAGGTACAAGAAAAACCTGTATAACGGAAGCCGAACTGATCGCAGACCATGGCTTAGATGGTGATGCCCATGCAGGCAAATGGCACAGGCAGGTCAGTTTTCTTGCAGCGGAAAGTATTGAGGATGCCAAAAACAGAGGGCTTACTGTAACATTTGGCGATTTTGCGGAAAACATTGCTACAACGGGAATCGACTGGAAAAATATGCCGGTCGGTTCAAAGTTAAGGCTTGGCGCAAAAGCTCTTGTGGAAGTCACTCAGATAGGAAAAGAGTGCAAGAAAAAATGCGCTATTTTTTATCAGGCAGGAGATTGTATAATGCCGAGAGAAGGTATTTTTGCAAAAGTATTGGAAGGTGGCATAATACGATGTGGCGATAAAATACAAATCATTTCTTCCCACACAAAAGTTATTCACTGGAAAGAAGAAAGTTTTGTGACAGTAAGCCAGAATCTTATCGGAGAAGAACCTTTATCCATCCGCATACAAGGAAAGCCCTATTCAGTAGTAATGCGGACTCCAGGTGAGGAAATACCTCATGTCGCAGGTTTTTGTCTTGGAGAAGGAATAGTAGATGCCCCTGAAGATTTTGCATCTCTTGCTTTTTGTGACGGAACCGACACCAATGTTGTTACTGCTACACTCACTGCTGCAAGAAAAGAACTGGTATCCGATCTTCTTGAAAGACGCGGTTTTGTGAGCCAGACAAGTTGTGGCTTATGCGGCAAGGAGCTTATACAGGACCTTTACCAGGACATTAAGCCTATGGCAGATAGTTTAGTAGTAGATATAAATAAAGCAGCAAATTGTCTTTTGTCTCTTTCCGATCACCAGCCCTTAAAAAAAGAAACGCATGCTTCCCATGCTTCTGCAATTTATAACAAAGACTACCAACTGTTAAGTGTTTCGGAAGATGTTGGTCGCCATAATGGTTTAGATAAGGCTATAGGAAAATTGTTTCTTGATAAAAAGCTTTCGGACGCAGCTTTTCTGGTACTTTCATCAAGAATAAGTTTTGAGCTTGTTCAAAAGGCCGCAAGAGCAAAAATTGCGATAATACTTGCATTTTCCCGCCCCACAGAACTTGCGGTAAAACTTGCCAAAGAACTTGATATGACAATAGCATGTCTTTCAAAAGATAACGGGCTTTTTATATACTGTGGTGAAAAAAGGCTGAAAAAATAATAATATTGAGCCACTTTCAAAACGTTTCAGTTTGGTCAAGGTCAAGGCGGGTGAAAATTTTAACCGCAGGAATACATGGAGTATTTCGAGGATTAAAATTTTCACCCAACGCAGAGATCGGCCAAAATGGGACGTTTTGAAACTGGCTCTACTACCCTACATTTACTCCATTGGCATTTATCGGAAGATCATTTAATTCCCAGTTATTCTTTTGTATTTCGTTTAAAAAGGTTTGTGTGCGATAGATAGTTTTGCGAAGGATTTTTTTTTCATGATATTTTAGCCATTGGTGACGTGTTTCCACATAAGAACCGGTCCATTTTTTTTCATCCCCGCCACCTGAAGGAGGATACTCCATAAACCGTTTTCGCAAAAACATCGGGATGCGTCCCGAATGAATATAGGAATCATAAATTACAAGCATGCTTAGCGGCAATTTAAACCCGTTTCTTTGTGCCCACTCTACAGCAGGTTCCCAGTAGTGTTTATCAAAAAAGCTGTCCTGAGTATCACGCATAATTTGGTCTTTTCGGGCAGCATCCAGGAGCAGATTTTTAAACTTTTCATCATCGGCAAGTGGTTCGATACCAATTTTTTCTAAGTATGGTACAAAATCATCAGCATATGCACCACCGTTTTCTATGTACATATCAACAAGCTTGCCAAGATTGCCCTGTTCTGTTGTCTGGCTTCGCCCAAATGTAATCTGATAAGAATCATTAACGCCATCATCATAGATTACAAGCATGTCATATTTACCTTCCGGTGTTCCAGTTTCAAACACATTTATAACTTTCTGGATAAGATCTTTTTTTTCTAAAATAGTCATAAGTGTCTCCTTCGTTATAGTGATTAATCCGGATTTAAGCTGTTTTAAGCTTTTTTATTGTTTTTAAAGAAAGAATAATTACACCAAAAGCCAGCACAATAAGCAGTATATCTGTTGTTATCAGCATATAGTTTTCTTTTGGAAGATATTTGTCCATCAACAAACGCCAAAGCGAATAAATCGTGGTAGCCATCATAAATATTGCAGGGATAATGGAAAACAATGCTTTCTTCCCGCGCTTTATTAACCAAACGGAGATAACAATTAACGCAAGAGAAGCAAGAAGCTGATTTGCAGATCCAAAAAGAGGCCAGATGACTAAAAACGCATTGTAGTATGCCAGCACAAACATCATTATAACACAGATTAATGCATTAAAAATATATGTCTTAAAAAGTCCTGGAACATTTTTGAAAATAAACTGCCATAATTCTTCAAGCAAATACCGGTTCAGACGTACAGCTGTATCTAAGGTTGTTACAACAAAACCTTCAACAAGTAAAATGCCGAATATTGTTCCAAATGCTGCCTGAATTCCTAAGCTGTTATGCAAAAGCAGCCCCATGCTAAGAGCAAATGCCAGAATAGGATTTGATCTGACACCGGGTGTCTGAGGAAAAACAATGTTAGTATATTCGGCAAAACCAAGAGCGCTTCCTATGGCAATAAGTACGCACATAGCAAAGATACCTTCGATAATCATGCCTCCATAGGCTATACGCCGCCCATCCGATTCTTTTCGCAATTGTTTTGAGGTAGTTCCTCCGCATACCAGACAATGAAAACCGGAAATTGCACCGCATGCAACAGTAATAAACAGAAACGGCCATGCCGGGCCGATTTTTGCGCTTGCCTCCGTTAAGTTCCATGCAGGAGCCTGCATGGTGGCTCCTTTGAATCCGGCGATTATACCCGCAACAAGCAAAACGCAAATGCCTCCGTAAAGCAGAAATGAATTGGTAAAATCACGGGGCTGTAAGACAAACCATACAGGAAGTCCTGCCGCCAATATTGTATATATCGAGATAATAATCATCCAGTGAGTCGGATCAAGTGTTACCGGATATTTCAAACCGATTGTAATGGAAACAATGGCAATGGTTATAGCAATTAAAGATGCGAAATAAGGATTAATCTCACGTTTATAAAGAAGATATCCTAAAAAAGGAGAGCAGAAAGTAATTACGATTACAGACATTGAAGCAATGCCACCAATCTGCACATTAACGATACCATCAATAACTGCTGTTTTTAAAAGTGTTTGAGACGGATCAAGATTAAGGAATTCAAGGGGTACTTTTGATGTAAGAGAAGTTGCGGTAAGACCCAGAAAAGCACTGGTAACCGTTAGAAGCATAATTATAGTAAATGCAATAAAAAGAAAAAATCCCGTCCTGCCAAGCGAAGAGTTTGCAATCTCGGCTATGGATTTTCCTTTTTCACGGATACTGGCATAAAGAGTTGCAAGGTCATGTGCAGCACCAATAAAAATTGAACCTATAACAAGCCATAACCAAACCGGAACATAACCAAAAAGAACCGCAACCGCCGGCCCGATTATTGGTCCTCCGCCTGCAATGCTGGAAAAATGATGCCCGAATAAAACGACAGGGTTTGTAGGCACATAATCAACATTGTCTTTTAAGGCAACAGCCGGTGTCTTATTGTTGTCATCTTCGTCAAACAACCGTGCTATCATCTTGCTGTAAAACGCATATCCCAGGTAAAATAGCGGAAGCGCGAGAATCAGCAAAACTGCAACGTTCATAATTTATCCTCCTAATCCAAAACAATAAAATGTAGTGATTTCCCACAGTATTGCTTAAGCGAACAAACTATAATTTGGTTGGAAATGATTGTAAAGGCATAATATATAATTTGTGGTATTGGCAATATCATTTCGTTTGTGTTAGATTGCGCAATCGGCTCATTTTGAGTTATTTTTTTATAAAGGGTTAAATAAAATATGGGAATAAAAAAAGGCGATATTATTGAACTTGAAATAACCGGCATGGCCTTTGGCGGGAAAGCAATAGCCAAAGTTGACGGGTTTGCGGTTTTTGTAGATAAAGCTGTTCCGTTAGATCGGGTTAGAGCACGCATAGTAAAAAAGAAGAAGAGTTTTGCAGAAGCTGCTATGGTAGAAATAATTGAAGCATCACCTTACAGAATAAATCCGCCGTGTGAATACAGCGGTTATTGTGGTGGTTGCAAGTGGCAGTTCATAGAATATGAACGTCAGCTTTATTACAAGCAGCAGCATGTGAAAGAAGCATTGGAACATATCGGGTTTTTAAAAGATATTACAATACATCCTGTAATTCCATCGCAATCGATCTTTGGATACAGGAACAAGATGGAATTTTCCTGTTCAGACAAAAAATGGCTAATGCCTTCAGATTTTACTGCCGGAGAAAAAAACGCAGGTTTTGCACTGGGGCTTCATGTGCCAGGAACTTTTGATAAAGTACTTGATATAAAAGCCTGTTTATTGCAGCCGGAAAAAGGAAATTTAATTTTAAATGATGTAAAAGAGTTTATGCAAAATTCCGGTGCCCAACCCTATGGCCTCAGATCCCATGAAGGTTTCTGGCGCTTTCTTATGCTGCGAAATTCGGGAGCATACGGCAGTTGGATGGTAAATATTATTACTTCTGCCGAAGATAATAAAGTTGTTAAGCCTCTTTCCGAGATGCTTGTACAAAAGTACTCCGATATAGTATCTGTAATAAATAATATTACTTCAAGCAAAGCTGGTGTCGCTGTGGGAGAATATGAGAAAGTGCTTGCAGGGTCTTCTTATATAAAAGATAAAATTGGAGCTTTTGAATTTAAAATATCGGCAAATTCTTTTTTCCAGACAAATACAAAAGGGGCACAAATTCTATATAACAAAGTAAAGGAGTTTGCACAACTTTCCGGTAAAGAAACGGTGATTGATCTATACAGCGGAACAGGCACCATACCAATATATCTGTCCGCAGATGCCGCTGAAATTACAGGGATTGAGATTTCTGAAAGTGCCGTATCAGATGCCAAAAATAATTGCATAATAAATGGCATATCAAACTGCACTTTTATAACCGGAGATATTAAAAACAGCCTTTCAAAGATTGAAAATAAACCTGATGTTCTTATTATTGATCCGCCAAGAGTGGGGATGCACAAAGATGTAGTAAAGCAGGTTATTGATATGGCTCCCGAAAGAATTGTTTATGTTTCCTGCAACCCGGCGACCCTTGCAAGAGATCTTTTTATATTAAAGGATTATTTTGATGTAATACAAGTACAGCCGGTTGATATGTTTCCACATACTTTCCATATTGAATCTGTGACAAAGCTTGAAAAAAAACGTTTTTGATTGAGTTGTTTAAATAATTATGTATAATATTAAGGATATGAAATATATATAGCCACACGGATTATTTGAATTACGGTTTAAGAGATGCTTAAAAATACTTTTATAAAAAAATCAGCATTGATTGTTATTTATTTTGTCATGGTTTTGTTTGCTTGCGGCTGTGTGAATTTAGCCTTTGCTGATATCTATAAATATATTGATGAAAACGGTGTGATGCATTTTACTAATGTTCCTACAAAACCGTCATATAAATATCGACTTTTTATTAAAGATATCCAAAGAAAACCAAAGAAGGAAGGTTTGCCATTTTATTCATCGAATAAATATGATCTTATGATTTCCGAAGCTTCAAAGAAGCATGGGATTTCGTTTTCCTTGCTGAAAGCCGTGATAAAGGCTGAGTCTGATTTTGACCCAAAAGCTGTATCAAGAGCGGGAGCACTTGGATTAATGCAGATAATGCCTCAAAATGTAAAAGCTTTTAAAATGAAGGACCCTTTTGATCCAAAAGAAAATATTTTAACAGGAACGTGGTATTTTAAAAAACTGCTTAACAGGTTTGATGGAAAGCTTCACCTGGCGTTAGCTGCATATAATGCCGGCCCTAAAGCTGTTGTCTCTTATAAGGGCATACCTCCCATAAGAGAAACTGAAGACTATGTTGAAAAAGTTATGAAGTATTTTCACCATTTCAAAAAAAACAGCCCCGGCGTTTCGCATTAAACCACAGAGTAGAAAAAGCCTGATTGCTATAAGATGTATTTTATATGCCCATTTCATTATTAGACAGGCTGTTACAGAACTAGTAAATAGCAATAACAACTTTAAATAATTAAATAATATATTGCTTTTCATTGCTACAAATGCTATAGATTTTCCAGCTATTTAAGAAGAATTCTATGCCCAGATTTAAAGCCGGTGAGTCAGGAAATCAAATGGTATTATTTCCTGAAATTATTTCTTTAGAAGAAAGATCCATGCAGAAGGTTTTGATCATGTGTTTGCAACATAAATTGGTATTGTTACCTAAGCCCGTTTATTTTTCCTTCTTGAAATTAAAAGCCCTAAAAGTCCGCCGGCCATCAGAAGCAGAGTAGAAGGGATGGGTACAACATTTACATCGTAAACATCAGATTCCATATAGGAATAATTATTACCTGAATCAATAAAAAATGAATTTACCGGATCAATTGTTATAATAAACGAATCTTGATATTGTACCTCGTCTAATATTAGTCTGGCAAGAAGCTTTCCTGTTGTATCAGTAACACTGCCTGAATTTGTAGCATCATGGCCCAATAAGCTGAATTGCGTTGCAGTAGCTGATGGAGGATTAATGTCTATCTGATAACCATTGCTATTGCCTGCAAAAACATAATTAGAATCAGTCGTTATCGCTGCATAGTGAAACGAGAATGGAACTCCCGGATCGCTATTTCTGGTGATTGTGAAAGCTAAATTCCATTCCTTAAGATTACTAAGCATTATATTGTCAATGAGTACGTCAAACGTAAAAGTGCTACTAGGTGCATCCAGATCACCGTTCATATAATCAAAGATTACGGAAGGTGCTGCCATCATGGCCGTAGCCTGAGATCCGGGAGATGCCCCCATTATTAACATCATTAAAAAAGAAAAAATTAAAGTCAATTTTATGAAACTATTGCTTTTATTCATCATAGACGCCTTTTTGGTTAAAGGTTAATAAACTTATTAAGAAAAGAAAAAATCTCTATAAAATCCAAAAAAATCCAATTATTTTTGTAAATTCACCCTTTAATTTTTTGCTTATGCTATTTGTTTTTAAAATTTTTTAAAAGGATTTATACAATATAAATATTTTAAAATCAATAACCGTAACAGATGTTTAATCCTCAAATATTTAAGCAATTTTTATACCGTTTGTTTAATAAATATAAAAAAATCGATAAAATACTGTAAATACACAATATTAAATATTAGTTATTTGTTTCCGCCGTTGGAATAATCAAAACTGTAAAATATTCCGACAGTAATGGTAATTTAAATATATATAATTATATCAATTTAAATATAATTATATATATTATATTGACCGGTTATAAAAATAAATATAATAATTCAAAACTGTTAATCAAATTATGTAAATTATCCCGACATTCTAAAGGTGAAGGTCTCGTAAAAAGTCGGAAAATCAAAAAAATAGCTTTGTAACATCTTGTAATTATTGAGTGTGATTTTTGATAAACTGCCATTTTGGGACTTTTTACTGTTTCATCACAATCAATTCGATATTATAACTTCCTGTAATTATTAATAACTATTTCTGAAAAATATTAATGCCTGAATGAATATGACAAATAAAACATGATAATACTTCTTAATTACATGATATTATGTATTTTAATCTGGTTATTTCTCTTTTTTCCTGTAATAATCAAAATTGTAAAGTTATCCGACGCTGTTTGTGAAGATGAGCGGGGTATTGGCAGGGCGTTAAGATGACAGCGGCTAACATTTCTTTCTAAGCTTCTTCCATATATTTTAAAACTATTCCCGTACGTGTAGGAAGATAAAGGCTGATAAACTGACGCTTTGAGTCCTTTGCTTGATCGCGAATTGTTTTATGATCATGATCAGGAATGAGCCGGTTATGACCTCCATATTCGGGCGAATCGCTGTCAAAAATCATTTGATAGGTTCCCGGAGGTGCATCAAAGCAGTAATTTGTATAAGATGATGTAGGGTGAAAATTGAAAACAAACAAAAGTCCGGCACGCCTGAAGGCAATAATCTTGTCAGAAGTATTTTCGTATAACATCATCGGAGAAGAAGATTCTAAAATATGAAATTGCTTTGCCAGAGCAATCATGTCGCGGTCATAGTTTGCAAGAAAATGATATTTTAATAAAGGGTCATCAACAAGATGCCATTGGCGCCTGGCATAATGATATGACCAGTTGTTGCCTTGCCTGGGAAAGTCTATCCATTCGGGATGTCCGAATTCATTTCCCATGAAGTTTAAGTATCCGTTTCCTGCTGTAGTTAAAGTTATCAGTCTTATTAATTTATGTAAGGCAATTCCTCTGTCAACCCTGAAATTATAATCGTTAATAGCCATGTGATCGTACATATCGGTGCCTATCAGTCTGAAAATAAGGGATTGATCTCCTACAAGAGCCTGATCATGCGATTCGCAATAGCTTATTGATTTTTCTTCTATGCGCCTGTTGTTAAGTTCATACCAAAGATGACCGGTAGGCCAGTCTTCATCATAAGAATCCTTAACAAGCTGTATCCAGAAATCTGGTATTCCCATAGAAAAGCGGTAATCAAAGCCGAAGCCGCCTTCCGATAAGGGAGCTGCGAGTCCGGGCATCCCGCTTATATCTTCTGCTATAGTAATTGCATCCGGTCTGATATCGTGTATCAATTTGTTTGCAAGCGCAAGATAGGTCAGAGCATCTTCATCAACATCATCACAAAAATAGTCATTATATGAAGTAAATGGTTTTCCCAGGCCGTGGTGTAAATATAACATGCTTGTGATACCATCAAATCTGAATCCGTCAAAATGAAACTCTTCCAACCAGTATCTGCAATTTGAGAGCAGAAAATTGAGAACTTCCTTTTTATTATAATCGAAACATCTGGAATCCCATGCGCTATGTATTCCACGTGGCCCATCATGAAAATACTGGTATAATGTTCCGTCAAATCTGCTTATGCCCTCGACTTCATTGGAAACAGCATGGGAATGAATTATATCCATAATAACAGCTATGCCTGCAAAATGAGCAGCATCGATTAGTTCTTTTAAATCTTCAGGAGTTCCAAAGCGTGATGAAGGTGCAAAAAAATTAGAAACCTGATATCCGAAAGATCCGTAATACGGGTGCTCCTGAATTGCCATAAGCTGTATCATATTATAACCGGAAGATACGATACGGGGCAGTATTTTTTCTGTAAATTCTTTATAAGTACCTATCTTATCTTCTTCCTGAGCCATACCTATATGAGCTTCATAAATCAAAGGAGCATCTTTGCTACATTTAAAATCGGGAAAACGCCATTTAAATGGATATGAAGGATGCCAGACTTGCGCATTAAAAATAAGAGTATGCGGATCCTGAACTACACGGTTTGCATAAGATGGGACTCTGTCTCCTTTACCACCTGGCCAGTGGAGCCTTAATCTGTATAGATCTTTATGCTTCAGGGCTTCTTCCGCAAGTACTATTTCCCACACACCTGTGTTGGTGATTCTGTTTAAAGAATATTTATCATTTTCCTGCCAGCTTGTAATCTCTCCGATCAAAAATACAGATTCGGCGTTAGGTGCCCACTCTCTGAATATCCACTGGTTGTTGGAAAAATGGAGGCCGAAGTAATTATGGCCGGAAGCAAAGTTGGCAAGATTGCTCTTGCCTTGTGCAAGAAGAGTTTCTTTTTTAATTATATTTGCTATCCGGGTTTCAATAGCATCCTTGTAAAGTTTCAGGAAAGGGTCATTTATATAAAATCTTTCTTTATTAGTCATCGTTACTTCCAATCGGAGTATTTATCAAGAAGTAGTTATAAGTGGGCGTTGTAACATTTTCTCATAAAGGTTTATATAGTGTTTTGCCGTAACGGAATGATTGAAACTGCCAATGCTTTGTTGCATGACTCTTTTTATTTGTTTTTGTTTTACATTTGAGGGTAATTTGTAAAAATTTACTGCCTGGCTGATAGCCCAAAACAGCCCCTGTGTACCGTAATGATCGAATAAAAATCCATTTCCTGTTTCTTTTGTTACATCAAGGTCTGTTACTGTGTCGTGCAATCCGCCCGTGTTATGGGCAATCGGTAAAGAACCGTATATTGCTCCTATCATCTGCGGCAATCCGCAAGGTTCAAAACGAGATGGCATAAGTACAAAA
The DNA here is from genome assembly GCA_018817425.1 of Pseudomonadota bacterium. NCBI lineage: Bacteria > Pseudomonadati > Pseudomonadota > Pseudomonadota bacterium. The sequence goes on along the minus strand of JAHITX010000102.1, from coordinate 14,940 downwards.
TCCGAGGCGGCATATGCCATGCGCTCAAGTCTTTCATCGAAATTGCACACAGCAACCCTGTTATTGAAACGGTGAAAATCAACAATGTTTTTAAAGTGCTGCTGATATTCTCCATTTGCCACAAAAACGATTTGAAGATTTAAATCCCAGTATGAAGATATTACATTATACAAAATATCTGCAAGAAGTTCGGACCCTTTCTGAATTGAATCCAGCCTGGAAGGCCAGAAAAGTAAAGGGGCCTTATCATCTTTTATCAGTCCCAGCATTTTTTGGAATGCTTGTTTGTTTTTTAATTTTCCGCTTTTAAAATTATCAGTGTCATATTTGAAAAAAATTTCACTATCTTTGGCCGGATTGAAAGTTGGATCAGGAGCATTAAGAATTCCGGTTGCGCATTCTGATTGCCATTTATTTGATAATTGCTGCTTGAGATAAGGCTCAACAAAAGGATGGCTTCCCTCAATTACTTCGTTTAAAAAAGTAGGGCTTACAGTGTTTACATAATGGGCGGCAAAAACTCCGCTTGTAAGCAGATCAACAGGATTTGATTCGCGTGTTCCCCAGTAATCATATGCCATTTGCTCATAATAAAGATTTTGCCAGAAGGAAGCTGCGTCAATACCCGCATCTTCGATATTCGAAAGAAAAGTTTTAGTTGTGTGAATATTGTGTACGGTAAACAGGCAGGGTATCCCCATCTTTCTTGCCATAGCCGGTATAAGGCCGGTCATCCAGTCATTGCAATGAATCAGGTCCGGTCTGACATTTGGAACAATATGATTAATTACTTCACGCTGGAAGGATAAGGCAATTTTCAGGTTTTCCCAACCGTAACTGGAATAAACATGATTTAAGTAGTAAAACACCTTGTCTTCTGCAAGATGAATTCTTTCTTCAGGCATTTTTTTGCGAATTAAATCCAATTCTTTACCGAAAATACGGGCAAGTTGGGAGTTGAAAATTTCTCTGTAATCAGGCAAAGCGACATGCACATCTGCTCCATGTTCAAATAAGGCGCTTATTAGTGCAGCTGAAACATCGGCAAGACCCCCGGCTTTTGCAGTAAAATAATTACTGATATTTCCCATCCCTTCAGGGAGATGAGTTACTTCAGGTGTTACAATAAGTATGCGTGGATTTTTTACCGAAGCGGCAGACATTATGCGATCCTTTTATTTTACTATATCATGACCAGGTTAAAAATTCCTGGGTGCTTTTTATCCAGTCGTCACCTTTTGGTATTATTCTGGCTGTCAATCCGAATCTGCCGGTATCACTACAGGTTACTGCACAACTATAAAGATAGCGGCCATTTCCGAGATTTTCTTCAACAGTCATTGTTTCTGCTTTACCTCCAGTAACTGAATCAACGGATTGTATCTTACCGTAGTATATCTGAACATCTACTTCTTTGGGAAGAATTTCACCAAGAAAGACTTCTGTTGAGACATTAACGGTATCGCCAACACGAAAGGGGCCTTGATTTTGCCTTTTGGGCGGTTCTATCGTAATAAGTTTCCATAGCGAACTAAGGCGTTCCCGTTGCAAAGAAAGCGCTCTTGCTTCTGCGCTGTTGTCTGATAAAAGACTCCTGTTGTTTTTTGCAGACGAAACATAAAATTTCTTTGTGTAATTTGAGACCATGACATGGCTGCAAAAATATTGCATGGCCATTTTCATGGATTCTTTCATTTTACTCACCCAAACCTGCGAATAAGTGTTGTTTTTTCTGTCATAATAACAAGGAATAACTTCATCTGTTAAAAGATTATATAATGCCTGACTCTCAACATTATCCTGATATTCCGAGTCAAAATATTCTTCCCCGTTTCCGATTCGCCAACCTCTTTCTTCAGAGTATCCTTCGCACCACCATCCGTCAAGGATACCGACATTAAGCCCTCCGTTTATAGCAGATTTCATTCCGGAAGTGCCGCATGCTTCAAAAGGACGCCTGGGAGTATTCAGCCAGACATCAGCTCCCTGCACCAATATTTTGGCAATACTGATATCATAATCTTCCAGAAAAATCAGGCGATGCCTCAACTCATGCTTTTGCGCAAAGTGTACTACATATTTTATAAGATCTTTTCCTTCCTGGTCTTTTGGGTGGGCTTTTCCTGCAAAAATGATTTGCACAGGATGTGTTTTGGAAGTCAGAATCGATCCAAGCCGATCAGGGTCCATAAATAAAAGATGAGATCTTTTATATGTTGCAAACCTGCGGGCAAATACAATTGTTAAAGCATCTTGATCAAGTACCGATTCCACATCGCTCATAATAGCTTTGGGAGTATTGCGTTTCCCGTACTGTTTTACCATAAGTTCCCGGCATTTACGAATAAGTCTGGTACGGTTCATTTCATGAATATGCCAGAGTTCTTCATCATAAATTCCATCAATGCGGTTCATAATTACAGGATCCCACGGGTGTTTATTCCATCCGTGACCAAGGTACCTGTCTAAGAGGAGGGCTATTTCATATGATATCCATGAGGGCACATGAACACCATTAGTGATATGTGTTATTGGTATTTCATCAACCGGCCTGCCCGGCCAGGCATGCGCCCACATTTTACGGGCAACAGAGCCGTGAAGTTTGCTGACGCCATTACAATATTGAGCCATTTTAAGGCCAAGTATAAACATGGAAAACTGGCCTTCACCATCTTTCCATTCAGGTTTGGCCCAAGATAAAATTTCCTTTTCAGTTGCTCCCAGTTTTTCTTTATAAGTTTCGATGTATGGTTTTACAATGTCTACAGGAAATACATCATGGCCTGCAATAACAGGAGTATGAGTTGTAAATACTGTAGAACGGGGCACTATTTCAAGCGCTGTTTTTAAATCAATATTGTGTTTTGAAATAATCTGAGAAATACGTTCAATGCTTGCAAAAGTACAATGGCCTTCATTCAGATGAACTACATTGGGAAATATTCCCATAGCCGCTAAAGCGCGCATGCCGCCTATTCCCAAAAGCACTTCCTGGGCTAAGCGTTTATTCTGGTTGGCCGGGTATAAATTAGCTGTGATGTCCCTTACTTCAGGAGGGTTATCAGACAGATTGGTATCAAGTAAATAAAGCGCAATACGTCCGATATTTAACTTCCAGACACGTGCACGAATATTGCCGTTTGGCCTGTCTATCGTTATGTATAATTCCTTTCCTGATAGATCAAGTGCTTTTTCAACCGGAATTTTATACAGGTCAGTTTCAGGATACTCCTCCTGTTGCATTCCGTCCTGGCTTAAGAATTGACGGAAGTATCCGTGTTTGTATAAAAGTCCGACCCCGGTCATAGGAAGCTTAAGATCAGAAGCAGCCTTCAGGTGGTCTCCGGCTAGAACTCCGAGACCGCCTGCAAAAAGAGGAATACACTCATGAATGCCAAATTCCATTGAAAAATATGCAATATTATCGTTGGGCTCAAAGGAAGAATCTGCCATATTCGGTTTTGAAAGAACAGAGTTTTTGAAATTTTCTTCGATTCGTTTTTGATGAACGAGAAAACTCCCATCTTCGGCAAGTTCTTCAAGCCGTTCTTTAGGTGTATTGGTTAAAAAGACAATTGGATTATGTTCTGATTTTTCCCAGAGCTTTGGATCAATTCTTTTATAAAGCTCTTTTGCATCGCTTTGCCAGCTCCACCATAGGTTTCGGGATAATGTATCCAAAAACGACAGGGGTTCCGGTATGATGGGAAAAACCTGAAAAGGCTGTATATTTTTCATAATTCAAAATCCTCTATAAAAAAAAGGGTTCAAGGATTCGAGGATTCCAGAGTTCAAGGGTTGGTGCTCTTTCACATCGTTTAGCAATATCAATATGAAGAAAGATGGCCTACCTTCACTTGACCCCTTGAATCCTTGACCCCTTGAATCCTTACAAAATTTATCATTTTGAAAGTTTTAACCACACGCGCAAAAGTTCACTTGCGCCCCATGCCTGCGCATCACATCCTCTTGCTTTGTGCGGATAATCTCCGTCAATAATTTCCGGCACATGCCCGGTACATCCGTACATTATAATTTGTGTTGAAGAAGAAAGCAAAGATAAAGCGCTGTATTTAGCTTTATCACCGTACGTCATAGCCCAGGCTTCACAAAAAGAGGGGAAAAGCCATGTCCATGCTGTGCCGTTGTGATAAGCCAGCTTTCGTTTGGTATCTTCATCTCCTTCATAACTTCCCTTATATGGATTCAAAGGATCATTGAGATCCGTGCCGTAATGTTTTATCTCAAGCGGTCTGTTTACCCGCCTGTCGGCAAGACTTCTGATAGCACCCGGAACAAGAAGTTCATCACAGGCAGAAAGAATTTTTTCACACAAGGAAAAATCTGAAACAGCGCCAAGAGTTATTGCAAGAAGTTGATTCGGTCTCAATGCATCGTCTTTCTCGGCTTTTCGTGCCGGTATTCCTGATGAAGCATAAAGGCAGTCTGAAAGATAACCCCCTTCAAGCGGGAAGAGTTCATAAATCGATTTTTGAACTATTGCTGCAAGGGTACTCCATTTGTCTGATGAACCGGAATCAATTTGTGAAAGAAACAAAAGGGCTTTATACCACAGAGCCTGAATTTCAATGGGATAACCTTCCCGCGGAGTACAAGCAGGGTAGTTGGTATCCATCCATGTAAAATGTGCCGGGCTGAATAATAAACCTGAGTCATTATCCATGTAAATTCCATTGGGAGTGCCGGATATCAAACGGTTTGCAGTGGAAATCAGTATAGAGCCGATATCTCTGTCATCCAGTTTTTGGTTTAGAAAAGAATCTTCACCTTTGGCGACTGACAAATCGGAACAGGCGACAAAAAGCCATAAAGGTGCATCGGAAGTGTCTCTGTTTGCGGCATCATGCCCACTTATCATATTCGGAATTGTTCCGTCTTTTTCAAATCTTGCAAACTGTTTTATTACAAGTTCTGAATCCTTATACTTGCCGGCAGCAATCATTCCTCTTGTAAATATAAGAGAATCACGCCCCCAGTCAAGAAACCAGGGGTATCCGGCTATTATTGATTTATAAGATCCCCTGCTTACTATATAGTTATCAAGAGCCAGCTTAAGTGCGTCTTCAATTTTTATGCTGGTAATCCGTTTTTCAGATAATGAACCGGTCTTTTCTAAAGGATTTGGAATTACTGGTTTATGCTTTGTTATATTACCGACGTCAGCAGATAAAACACATTCTTCTCCACCGTTTAGTAATGTATGGAAATAACCCGGGCTAAACAGGTCCGAATCCGGATCAAGACCCCTTTGTGATTCTATCTGTCTATGGATCATATACTGCCATTGGGGTTCTGAAACAAAATCACCTTTTGAAATATTGACCGAAAGAGCATTTTCTCTTTCGGGCGCAAATACAAATCCGGAAGACTTTGCCGAAACAGCGTTAGGCCAAAAATTTTCGGGGCCTTTGAATGCCTTTGTTGTTTCATGAAAACTGCGGTATTCAATATCCGGTCTTAATATAAGCCGTATGGCTTTATCATCGGATAAAGTTCTATCCTGCTTATTTGAATGCAAACGGGTAAAAGTAATGCGGACTGAGTTTTTATCATTAACCATTTGAAGCTTAATATTAAGATGAATGTGTTCTCCCTGGCTTGTAGGTATGCGGTAACGCCAGAGCCCGCCCTCTTTATAATCAAATTCAAATAAGTCAAAGCAATCTGAGCAGATATCCTGAGAAAAACCCTGATATACTACCCATGCCCGGCATCTTGAAAATACAACAAGCCTGTCCACAGGATATTCGGAGTTGGTATTTGCTGCAAGTATTGCATCGTATTTGCTGTTTAATGTTCCCCAGAAAACAGGGACATGAAGCATTGCACCACGTCTGTTCGTATCAAGCATCACAGTATGGTTTTTAAGCAATTGAGAACGGGTGAACGTTCTTTTGATTCTGGTATCTTCAGGTTCGGATAAATAAAGAAGAGGCGCTTTTGTATGTTTTGCAAGGCCATACTCATAAACTGTAAGTTTAAGAGTCAGTTGACGGTGCTTTATAGGTTTTTGAAGAGGAGAGAAAAGGGCAAAAAACCCGCCATCCGAACGGGGCAGGCTTTCTTCATTGGATAAAACATAATTCCCATCAGTTATTTGAGCCTGAAAAGGTTTGTCTGCAACTGCCATCAGAAAATGTGAGGGAGGAACCATTACTTCCCGCTTTGCATCATTAGGCCAGTTCCAGACTTTTACTCTTGTTTCAGCGGAAAACGAATTGAAACTTCGGCAAAATTCTACCGGGTTATCGGCAAGAGACTTTGATGCATTTTCAATATCAAATTCTCCTATGTCTTTATTTCCCTTATACAGCAACAGAATCTCAAGCGCTTTTGCATTCATTTTCTGTTTTGCAACTTTATCAGGTACAATGAAATCTTTATCAGATTTAATATTTATAAGCTCAAGATCATTTTCATCATTTGTCAGACACAGTACCATACCCGGATTAAGCAGATATGAATTATAATTGCCGCTTGAATCCACATGAATTTTTCTTGATGTAATAAGATCAATGTATGTTGTTTCTTTCATCCCGGATTTTTTAGCATTCCAAAAAGCATGCGTTTGATTGTTATCATCAAGATTTGCTACTATAAGCAGTTTTTTGCCACTTAAAATGTTATTGCGAAGAAGGGAAATAAAATTTCCTTCTCCATGCTGGATTAAACTCAATTGGGTTTTGTTAAAAAAAGCCGGGTGAGTTTTAAGAATATTTGAAAGTGTTTTTATATGATCTACCTGGTTGTCTTCTGCTCCCCAGTTAAGAGAAGATGCGCCATGCACATTGATTTTTTCTGTAGCAAACCATTCAACCCCATTTGCAAAACCAAAAGATCCTTCGCAAGATAACAGAGCGCAAAGTGCGGTGCGCATTTTCGCATATGTTTTGGAACTGGAAGCAAGCCTGTTATTATCATGGGTTTCGGCAAAATGGAGAAGAATACCATCTTCGGAAGATATAGCATTTGCGCCGGGAAGATAATGTTCCAATTGGCCCCGATCGTAATTTTGAAACAATTCGGAATAAGCCATATTGAAATTACCACTGTTTAAAATATCACGCGTAGCGGATATTTTGCCTCCCAGTCCTTCCAGAAAGAATATAGTATCCGGAAATTGCTCCCTTACTATAGAAACGATAAAGCGCCATGCAGAAAGGGGAATCATATAACCGGCGTCGCAGCGGAATCCGTCAACACCCCTGCGGCACCATGTAAGAAATATATTCGCCATATAATCCCACATATCTTTCTTTGAGTAATCTAACTTTGTAAGATCTTCCCAGCGCATACCCCAGGCACCCGGAACCTGAATATGTCCGTCTTCGCTGCGTACAAGCCACTCAGGGTTAGTTTCATGCAGAGATGCCGCCCATCCGGTATGATTAATTGCTATGTCTATTAAAATTTTTGCACTGCGGGCATGAACGGCATCGACCAGCTCAATAAACTGTTCAAGCGGGGTTGCTTTGGTATCAAATTCTGCTAAAGCGGAATCAACTGCTGTAAAACTAAGTGCTGCATATGGACTGCCGAAACGGCCCATTCTGGCATATGTTGTAGGGGTAGGGTTGATAGGGAGAAGCTGAATAGCTCTGCATCCTAGTTTGCCTATAATAAAATCAAGTTCACGGATAAGATCGCGAAATTTGCCCGACGGAGGTATTACCGTATAACCTTTTGTATCAAGGTTTTGTATCCAGTTTTCTTCAGTTTGATTTGCAAACCCTCTGCCTTCCTTGTTAGGCCCGAATTGTCGTATAAAAGCATTGTAGATAATATTTGCGCAACATGTTGCGGCAGGTTCAACATTTATTACAGTATTTTGGCCGTCCGGCCAGATCGGATCAATATCATCTTCTTTTAAAAAGAAACATTTGGCTTCAAAATGCCCGACTTCGCTAAGAGGTACGGTAATAACAAAAGTAAGGTCATCAATTTTTCTCATTGGAAGATCAAACCAGTCTCTTCCTAAAGGCGGTTCATTGTAAAATACTTCTCGTATAATTTCGGTTCTTGTGGTTTTTGCATGGCCCAAATTAGTACGGAGCCATGCATTTCCTTTAAGAGGAGTTGAGAGAGTTAGAGTAAAAGTCTGAGCATCACCCCGAAACATCAGGATATGAGTTCCGGGGAAGGGATTTTGGGATACCCGGACTATGTTTCCCATGGAGCGTTATCCTTCCAGAATGTGTTTTAAAAGATGCCCCAGTTCAGGAAAAATCAAGGCTTTGCAAGCAAGCTTACAGGCTTTCAAACTGCCTGGCATACAAAAAACAATTGCATTTCCTATAATTCCTGCTGTGGCTCTTGATAAAAGTGCTGCTGAATCTATCTCTTCAAAACTAAGCTGGCTGAAAATAGGTCCAAAAGCTGTAAGTTCCTTTTCAAACAATGGACGAACCGCTTCAATTGTAACATCTTTACTGCTTATTCCGGTGCCTCCGGTCAATAAAAGAGCCTGAACTCTTTGCTCGTGAATTGCTTCAATAATTGTCTCTGTTATTTTATATATATCATCAGGTACGACCTGATAGAATATTACTTCATGCCCTTCTTTATTTGCCAGTTTATTGATCCAGGCACCGCTCTCATCATTTTGTTTCGTTCTTGTTGATGATACGGAAATAATGCCCATTCTGATTCTTTTAGGGGCATGTGCTTTGTGTTCATTAACGCTCATTATTTACCTTTTTCCAGAACGACTTTGTCTATACCGTCATGCTCGGATACAAGAACATTTACGGTTTCTGTCAAGCCTGTTGAAATATGCTTTCCGACATAATTTGCTTGAATAGGAAGTTCTCTGTGTCCTCTGTCTACAAGTATGGCAAGCTCGATACGATCCGGTCTTCCGTAATCCATGATTGCATCCATAGCAGCCCTTATAGTCCTGCCGGTAAAGAGAACATCATCCACCAGTACAATCTGTTTTTCATCTATTGAAAAGAAAATATCGGTTGCCTGAACTACAGGATTATTACTTATTTTTGTCCAGTCATCGCGATAAAGCGTAATATCGATAATTCCAGCCGGTATTTCAATACCTTCGATTTTTTTTATTAATGCCTGTATTCTTTTGGCCAGAAAAACACCGCGGGTTTGAATTCCTATAAGCGAGAGGTTTTTTGTGCCCTTATGAACTTCAAGAATTTCATGGGTAATTCTTGTGACAATACGTTCTATATCTGCTGCATCCAGTATGGGCTGTATATTTTCCATGGTTTCACCTGGTTGTGTATATGCTTGATATGTTTGATCATCTTGTTCTATCCAAATTAACATAACAAATATGGGCAATTATAACATGCATGCTGTTTTGTTCAAGAAATATAATTGAATTATCTTTTTTACTGTGAAATAAACATTCCTGTCAGAAAAAATATTGGATTTTTTCTCAAGCCATTCGGTGGGTTCCTATATCATTTATTGCCTTTTTGGCAGGCAGGTTGATGAGCTATATTAAATATGAATAAAGATTTAATCACAGTTATTATGCCAAACGGTTTTCTTGAACTGGAGTGGGCGGATGCCAAAAAGCCTGTTTCCAACAGCAGCAGGCTGTTGCAGGAAGAAATATACAGTCGGTATTCGGCAAATAACGATCTATGGCTTCTTTTTTTGGGCTTTTGCGATAAAAATATAGAGCTTTCATTTTCTCTTGATTATTGGCGAAACTTTGCAGGATTATTCGCAAAAAAGCTTTCACAAACACCCGATCTGGAATTGTGGAGGCATCAGGCCAAAATTGCTGTTGAAAAAGATGAGTTAAGGCGGTTTACAGAAGATGCGCCGCTTATGGAAGGCTCCGATTATCTTCATACCGGATTACTTGAAAATATATGGAAAAGGCTTAACAATGCTTATGTAATTGAGATTGAAAAATATGACGGAACCGTAGAAGATTTTATCCGTTCCTACAGTCCGGAAGTTAATATTGTAGGCAGGATCTTTTTTCATCTTGTAGAAAACAAACAGCAGGAACTGCCTTTCGCCTTTCTGGCAACTTATTCCACGAGGCTCAATGAAAAAGGGAAATCAAAACATCTCCCGTTAAAATATGCTCTTAAGGAATATGGCCAGGATAATGAAAAGCTCTTGCAGCTTCTAACAACAGTCCATAGGGCAGCTGAAAAAAGCAGTATAATTTCCGAACTTCTTGAAAACGGAGAATTGTTTCATCCTTTGGCATGGAACGCAAAAGAAGCTTTTTCTTTTCTAAAAGAGATTCCTGTATATGAAGAATGCGGAATTTTATGCAGGATTCCAAACTGGTGGAAGACAAGCGCCTCAGGCGTTAAGCTCAATATAAATATGGGTAATGATGCTCCGTCTTATGTTGGGGGAAGCGCCCTTTTAAATTTTGATGCGCAGCTGTGTCTTGGGGACACGCAGATTTCAGAAGAAGAGGCAAAAAAGCTGCTTAGTGAATATGATGGGCTTGCCTTTATCAAAAACAAGTGGGTAGCTGTCGATCCTGACAAACTAAGGCAAACACTCGATGCTTACGAAAAAGTACAAATGCTTTCGGAAGAAGAAGGTTTCAGTTTTCTGGATGCTTTGCGCTTGCAGCTTCAGCCCGAAAAGTTATTAGGAAATGATGCAGCACAGATAGATCATAGTATTACAAACGGGAAATGGCTGGAATCGGTAATAAGAAAAATGGCCGATCCTCAAAAGGTTCCTTGTGCAATTCCGGATCACAGGTTTAAAGCCAGGCTCAGAGAATACCAGCAAAAAGGCGTAAACTGGCTTTATTTTCTTTATTCACTTAAATTCGGTGCTTGTCTTGCCGATGATATGGGTCTTGGTAAAACCATCGAAGCTCTGGCATTTTTACATATCTTAAAATCGGAAAACAGTAAAACCGGAGCAATGCATAAAGCAAATCTTCTGATTGTGCCTGCTTCTCTTATCTTTAACTGGTCCAGTGAGATTGAGCGTTTTTCTCCGGATCTTCGTTTTTACGTGGCACATAGCATTTCAAAAAACAAAGGGGGTGTAAAAGAAAATTCGGATGATATGGCTAAAAATTATGATCTTGTGATAACAACTTATGCCATGGTTCAAAGATATGAGTGGCTTCAGTCGTACAAATGGAATTATATTATCCTTGATGAAGCCCAGGCTATAAAGAATCCGGGCGCAAAGCAATCTCGTGCCGTAAAGAAATTGATCTCAGAAAACAGAATTATAATGACAGGAACACCGATAGAAAACAGGCTTTCTGATCTTTGGTCGCTTTTTGATTTTTTAAATCCAGGATTGCTCGGAAGTATAAATGAATTCAAGAAATTTTCGGAAAAACTTAAACGCAGCCATGCCGGATATTCAAAACTGCGAAAGCTCATAAGTCCTTATGTTCTGCGTCGTCTGAAAACCGATAAGTCAGTTATTTCCGATCTCCCGGATAAAGTGGAAATGAAAACCTATGCGGATTTAAGCACAAAACAGGTACTACTGTACAAAAGAATTGTGGAAGATATAAAAAGGTTAATTGCTGAAACGGAAGGCATTCAAAGAAAAGGGCTAATACTGTCTTCAATCATTAAATTCAAGCAGCTTTGTAATCATCCTGATCAATATAACGGGACAGCAGGATTTGAGGAAAAAGACAGCGGTAAGTTTGCAAGGCTTAGAGAAATATGTGAAACAATTTATGAAAAAAGAGAAAAGGTGCTGATTTTTACACAATTTAAAGAGATGACCGAACCTCTTTCCGATTTTCTGGAAAGCATATTTCATAAAAAAGGTTTGATCCTGCATGGAGGAGTGCCTGTAGGAAAGAGGAAAAAAATCGTTGAAGAGTTTCAGGGTAAAAGCTATATACCTTATATGGTTCTTTCCTTAAAAGCAGGGGGTGTGGGCTTAAACCTCACCGAAGCAAACCATGTGATTCATTTTGACCGCTGGTGGAATCCTGCCGTTGAAGACCAGGCAACAGACAGGGCTTTTCGCATCGGCCAGAAAAAAAATGTCATTGTGCATAAGTTTATTACAAAGGGAACTGTAGAAGAAAAAATAGATAAAATGCTTGAAGAAAAAAGAACACTATCAAATGATGTTATTTCGTGTAATGGGGAAGCACTCATAACAGAGATGAAAAATGATGAACTGATGAAGCTATTCAAATTAACATTATAAAAAATGAAGGTGATTATGTCATTCCGGTATTATCCTCGATATGTATCAGTTGGCGAAAAGAAGGAAAAAGCGCAAAAGCAATTAAAAAAACTGATGGCAAAAAATCCAAATATAACACCGGTTGTTATTGAAGGAAGTGCGCTTGCAACAACATGGTGGGGAAAATCATGGAATCGCAACCTTGAGCGATATGCCGATTACAGCAACCGTATAGGCCGGGGAAGAAGCTATGTCCGGATCGGTGCCGTTCTTGATATTAAAATAAATTCGGGCAAGGTGGAAGCAATTGTTCAGGGAACAAGGACAAAGCCTTATGATGTTGCAATAAAGATAAAGGAAATTTCTCCGTTAATATGGAACAGGATAAAAGCGGCCGCTTCAAAGCAACTTGATTCCTTGCAGGATCTTCTGGCCGGAAAATTTCCGAAGGCTCTTGGTGAGATTTTTATGGAAAAAAATAACGGTCTTTTCCCATCACCAGAAGAAATCGAATTTGAATGCTCCTGTCCCGACTGGGCAAGCATGTGCAAGCATGTTGCGGCAACACTCTATGCTGTTGGAGCAAGGCTTGATAAAGACCCGGGTCTTTTTTTTAAACTAAGACAAGTGGAAATATCCGATTTGATAAGCCATGTGGTTAAAGACAGAACAAACAACCTGCTTTTAGCTGCCGAAAAGAAAACCGAAAGAGTTATCGAAGACTCCGCACTGGAAGATCTTTTCGGTATTGATATGGAAACAGAAACTGTGGCTGAAATTACTTCCGCTTATATTCCGGCAAAGAAAAAACAAGCTTCCAAACCGGAAAAAAAACCCGTTGTTTCACCTAAAATCAAAAAAACTTCAAATGTCATACAGTTTCCTGGCAAAGCCCCGGTACCAGTTAAAAAGATTACAAAAGAATCTGATTCAGCACGTATTCTTAAAATTGTAAAACGGGCAAAAGATGGAGTTGATATTGCCACGTTGAAAAGAAAAACCGGAATTGAAGATAAGAAAGTAAGAAGTATTTTATACAATGCCTATAAAAAAGGCACGATTGTAAGAATTAGCAGGGGGATTTATACAGGAAAACGAAAATAGGCAGCATCACCGTAATTTAAAAAACTGCAAAAAATTCATGAAGCAATAATTATAAAACATTGTGGCTAAAAACCTGCCGACCACATAAGCCGGGATGCCACCGCCATAGAAGCATGATAGAAACCGGTGAAAGAAGAACTATCCAAAGCATTTCCCAATACTAAAGGCAAGCTGGGATGTTCCCGTAAAGATGAAGTTCCTCTTTCACAGATGAGTTCCAAACGGGTTACCGATCTTTATGATTTGATGGATGGATACTTCGCAACTTTTTTCCTGAAAAATGCCAATGCTGACAAACCTGATCCAAAGAGCCAGATCGCTCCTGGAATCGGGACGGTAGAAGCTTTACCACTTAATAAAAAATAATAATCAGCATCTGTAGAAACCGACCCACCATTCACTGTACCATTAACCGGAGTACTTCCTGTCCATTCCAAAGAGAAACTACCATCAAGAGGATTGTAATAGTGACTTGTGATATTCTTGGTGCCATCCCACAAAGAAACATTATCATTCACATGCAAAAAATAAGGGAGGCCAGGATAAGGATAGCCGTCATAACGCAAATTTAACCGAAGAGACCCAAAATCTACATCTATAGTGTTTGCTACCGTATTTACTGTTCCGGTTGGACGATTTCCATAGTTGTTGCTAAAATAGATATCGATTTCATCAGTACTTACTATCGTCGAGTATTCTCCCATAATGTATTGCAGGGGCGATGGGGAAGTCCCATCATGTGGAAAAGTCATATCTGCAACTGCAACATACGCTGACAGATGCAGTTGATCTATTGATAATGATTTAATACCTATAATCTCACCTTTTGCGCCGGTAACATTAGTAAAAGCAAAAAGCATAATAAAGCTGATAGATAGTATTATTTTTTTCATTTTTTCTCCTCAATTAAATAAAGCAATCAACACTAGACAAAAGGGGAGCCTCCAAAATAATGGCTCACCACATATGCCCTCTATTTTTTAATTACTTAAGATCCAAAAATATTTTGCAATATACGTGCCAAATATCTATATAACTGATTTAACATGTATTTTAAAACATGTCTTAAGAATGAAGCAACAAATCGTAAAGAAATCCGACACATTTTTATTGATACAGGAACAAATACATGAATTCTAAATTCTTGTGGAATTTAGAATATACTTACTATATATTATAAAGTATAGTAAGTTATAGTTTATTTACTTTTTTATAAAATTTCATTATGCAAATAGTATGCATTCTCAATTAGATATAAACTTATAGATATTACTAGTTAATATTAAATAATTGCAACATGTTTTTTAAATATGTAAAGAAACCCGACAGTGTTCTATCCCTAAGCCTTCCCAATATTGCATAAACCACATGTATTTAATAAAATATCAGTCAATTACTTATAATTTAATAAAATATAGTATTTGTAAAGAATTCCGACAGTGATAAATTAGCATCGGCATGTTTTTTGTAATATGTTAGAAGGCCGTCAAAAGGAATGAGGTATCCGAACAAAAATATCTGATTATATTTTACACGTTTTCGCTTGACATAAGGAGCTCGTAGATTGCTTCGCAAATTAACCAAAGGGATAAACTGAAGGCGTGGAAGGGAGAGATATGATACACCAAGAGAAAGCGATGTGTTCTGAAAAGAAGACCGGTTTTCCATTGGTGTTTAATACCCGCAAAG
>JAHITX010000101.1 GCA_018817425.1 Pseudomonadota bacterium | reverse complement strand
TCCCTTCTTATGTCAGGTCAATTTCTTCGGCATACCGTTGAGATACATTTCAAAAGTAAAAAATATTAAGTCGCAATCCCTTCTTATGTCAGGTCAATTTCTTCAATACCCATAACTGGCATTATTAATGTTTCGGTTGAGTCGCAATCCCTTCTTATGTCAGGTCAATTTCTTCCATAAATCGAAGTCCTTCATATGTAACGAAACTAAAGAGGTCGCAATCCCTTCTTATGTCAGGTCAATTTCTTCCTATTCCAAAGAAAAGCGCTCCTACACGTTTCTATGAGTCGCAATCCCTTCTTATGTCAGGTCAATTTCTTCGTGAATATACCGAGTGCATTATTAAACAGCTGCGGCGGGTCGCAATCCCTTCTTATGTCAGGTCAATTTCTTCCGCGACTCTCCAATAGCTTATTATTTTGAGGACTTAATGTTGCAAATCCGCAGACCTCCGAACGAAATAGAGATTTTATAGCAATCACCTCCTTAAAATACTTCCTGAATATGTTATAAGATTATGAAATAGTTATTATAATAAATTTTTCGCAGACCTGTTTTTGTATTAAATTAAAATATTCAAGCAAAACGGGTGGTTATAAAAAACCATATTTTATTCATCAGGGTCTGCAAACCTGTTTACAAAACATAAAATTCTTTGTCAGGATCAATGAAAATCCCTTCGCCGATTATTTCAAGAGTACCCGCGCATTTCTCACAAACAGGAAAATATTTAACACCATCTTCTTCAGGCACAATTTGCTTTTCCACGCGGCTTTTCATTTCTGCAAAAGTATTGGAATCAATTTCAAGCTCAAATATGGATTTTTGAACCCGAATGCCATAATCCTTTATGATTTTTGCAACCCTGGCAAGCCTTTTTTCATCAGCAATATCGTATGCGACTATCATGTTCATTTCAAATCACCATATATTCAAGCTGTGTGACTTTCAAACCTATACCCGACAGAACCACTTTTTTGAGGCATCCGGAACATATTTTATATATACGCACAGAATCACTCGACAAATCGAGCTTCTCTTTACAATAATGCCTGATTTTCTTCAGCCCTTCCGCATCAATATCACATTCAAAAACCGATTTCTGGGTATTCAGTCCGAACTCTTTAAGAAATTTATGCAATCTTACCAAGCGTTTCGGATTTGTGATGTCATATGTAACAAGTACAATCATTTTAATAGTATCGGCTGATATTCTCCAGCCTCCCCCTCGATTACTTTGCGATATTGTCCGGCCTGAAAAATTATTGCATCCGAATAGGAAAGCTGCCTTTGTGCAGATGGATGAAAAAATTCGGTACCGAGTTTTTTTTCAAAGGCTTCGATAATTCGTTTAAAAGCATCCGGGTGAAGCTTAACAGGATATTTGCCTGTAATCTGAAACGGGTTTGCTGCTTCTTTTTCAATTCTCTGCTCCGGGATATCAAAGCAATCGGATGGATCTTCATGCATGTTAATTAATCCGATTGGGTCTGCCGAGACATCTGCAATAGTTTTTTCTTCCGGGTTTTCCAAAACGTTTTCATTTTGTTTTTCAATGAAAAAATCATTCTTTTGCAGAATATTCAGATTAAAAAGAGAAAGCGTAAGAGTGTCTGCAATTATGCTGCGAAATTCTTCCATAAGATCAAGCACAAGTGAATAGCGCCCGTAATCTAACGAATGGAGAAAGCCGGGATAGGGATCAAGCGCTGCAATACGAACCGCAGCATAAACACGATTCATCAAAAAAGTATAAAGCAAAGAAAGAACGGAGTTCACAGGATCTGTAGGCGGTCGTCTTACTCTTCTTGTAAATCCGATATCTCCGATAAACCCATACCTTAAACCTTCAAAGTAAATGGCGCTTCCCCGTCCCTCGTAACCGCGCACTGTATCCACATTACCGGACTCATTAAGCCTTTGCATCAGGTCCATAATACTTTTAGCCTTGTTTCCGGCATCTTTCTGATTACGTGTGCGTTTTATACGCATAAGAAGAGTTGCCATGTTGGAAAGCTTTCCGGCAACAATGTTTTTTGACATGCGAAGACCGAATTGAGAATCATCTATCATGTTATATTGCTTTTTGCGAAGATATACGTTTTTCGATTCAACAGGAGCAAGCCTTCCAAGATATCTTCCGTTTTGCGTGAGAAATACCACATCTATATTATTTCGCATCAGTTGTGCCAATGCCCTGTGTGATATCTCAATATTGCCGAAAACGAGAAGTTGCTTTAGCTTGTATGTAAAAAGAGTATTGAAAACCGCTGTACCCTGCTTAACAAGCAGATGCCTGCCTTCTTTTACAATTCTTGAACCCTGAGTTTTTATGTATGCGATCATGAGTTGCCTCCCGTATTTATTTTGTCTGAACATAGGAGGCAATCCGTGATTATACAAACATTGCAACGTTGCCGTTTTTAGCTATGACCTTTTTAAATTTTCAAAGAGCAATAAATGCCCCTGAGTTACAGCTCCATCTTTGGAAAAATCGGGGCATCCTCGTGCTTGAATAATTCCAGTGAAAGCACGAAATCGCGAAGTTTAATATATGTATCTTCCTTTGAAGATTTAAAACCATGTGCAAGATAAGAGTAATTTCTTGAACTTTGAATATCAAGAAAAGATCTTTTCTTATTGCTAAAAGTTTTGCCTAGTGAATCTCCTAAACTATCGAGCAGATTAAATGCGGCGGTAAGAGAGATTTTAATTTTATTATCACGCTGAGGTTTATGCATATTTATAAATTCTTCTCTAATGCTTTCTGGTAGTTTTTCTTCCTTAACATCGGAAACACTAATTTCATATTTGTTCAAAAGTTGTTCCTGAGCCCCCATTTCAACAATTCGGTAAATTCTTAATATGGCATCATCAGTTTTCCCTTCCTCAAACCGCCTTTCGGCGTTTGAATAAAGATCAAGCATATAGGAGTGACATGGTTTTTTGCCATTGCCACCCGCTGAGACAGTATCTCTAAGAAATATCAATCTTTCTTCAGTTTCACGCGCAAACTTTTGTACCTTCAAATCATCATTTTGTTTGATATCATCAATTCTTGCCCGTTTAAAACGATCAATTGCGATATCATGTCTGAACAAATCCCAATTATAATACCCATCAACCATTATGCCGAGACTTTTAAAAAGCAGTTTATTTTTAATATTCTTTTCGTAAAGGTCGTCAATTAACTCTTTAGCCGCTTTGAACTGATACTGATTAAATAGAAGAGCTATTTTTTTCTTTTCTTCTATAGCAAGGAAATCCCATGGATTTATGCATTTATGAACTTCTTCATGTCCATTGACTACTATTCCAACTCCGTTTTTTGTCCTTTCTTTTCCTCCCACATATGAAAAGCAGAAACCATGAGTAATTGCGGCCAGTGCAAGAGAAACAGACATATTTTTTGTGCCGCCGGTATAATCGACTATAACTTCTTCTTTGGCATAGCCTTTACTAAGCGCTCTTTTAACTGCTTTATCAGCTTTTTTATGACAGTGGAAAAGATCATTCACATCATCTGAAAGCGTTAGTTCACTTTTGAAAACCACCCCGTTCTTTAATGCTTCGTCTTTAATTGTTTTAACAAGATCGCTGGTGTTTTGGGATGCAAAAAACGAAACGAACTCAGGTTTGTATTCACATATGGATTTTATGATAGGAGCAGGTGTTCCACCAACTGTAATTATCATTGCTTTAGCCATAAATTCTCCTAAATTTCGTTATTCTTTTTCGCTGGTCAGCCATTTCCACAACGGAATAATTCTGACTTGACCACGCTCTGTTTCAATAATGCGTTCATCATCTTCGGAGATGATTGTCATCTGCAAAGGCTGCACATTATCCACGTTGCGACCTTTCTCGAGTTCTTTGCAGACTTCCATCATTGCCTGAGTTTCCCGCTGTAATGTTTTTTCATCCGAAAGCGATGCGCAGACCTGAATTGCTTCCGTGACCCGTAAGCCTTCCTTTATAATAAAGTCAACTTCTTTACCTTTGCAGGACCTGCCGTAATATATCTCTTTATTTTGCCGCTTCAATTCAAGGAAAACCAGGTTTTCATACCAGTGCCCGGTATTTTTTGAAAACTTGAAACTAACAGCATCGGCCATAGCAGTATCCACAATATAAGTTTTTGAAGGATTATATATCTGCCGCTTCACCGAATAATCGAAAACATCCGAAAAAAAGAACAAATAAACGTCATTTAAAGCCGAAATATAATTTTTGACCGTATTAATGCTACGCCCCCCGATAATATCCACAAGATTCCTGTAGCTCTGAATAGTTGCCGGATTCGCCGCCAGATATAAGGCCAACTCCTTAATCTCCCTGATGTTTTTAATGGTATAGCGGGAAATGACGTCCCTATAAATAATATCTCTGTAATATTGTTCAAGAAGTGTCACATCGTTTGTTTTTAGGACTTCAGGAAACCCGCCCAGTTTCATATATTCCCGCAAAAACTTTTTGATCTTTGCTCTTTTTTCCCTTTTATATGCGCTTTTTGAATCATATGAACATCCTCTCATCCTCAAAAATTCGCGAAATGAAAATGGCCATACAACAATCTGCCTGTTTCTGCCGGTAAGGGCTGTAGCAGTTTCCGAGCTAAGCAGAGAGGCATTTGACCCTGTAACAAATATCTTTACATCTTCAAATTCATAAAGCCGGTTCAGCCATTTTTCCCATCCAGGAACATTCTGTATTTCGTCAAGAAAGAGGTATTTGCGACCCTCCGGATTTTCTATTTCAATAAATGTTTCATACAGAGATTCAAAGTCCCGTACAGTGAAGGAGACCAGACGCTCATCCTCAAAATTCATATAAAAAACATTTTTTTCAGAAACATCGTCTGATTTTAAAAGATCAGTGCATATCAGTCGCATAAGGGATGATTTGCCACACCGCCGGACGCCGGTAAAAACAATTATTTCACGCTGAGAAAGATAAGAGCCAATGTCATCCTGCAATTCCCGGCGTATAAGATCCTTTCCGGCAAGAAACCGCTCCTTGTGCTCTATGATCAGTTCTTTTAGTTTTTCCTTTTCCAAAACAGACTCCAAAAATATTGCATTTGCAATGAACTATATCGTATAATATATTGCATTGTCAATGCAATATATTCTTCACCGCCTTGGTTTACTCAGATATTTCAACAATCCGATATTCTTTCCCGCCTATTAGTTCTGCTTTAACTTTTGCTGCAACAGCCTTTTTCTTCAATAGTACCATCATGGGTGCTGGAATGATCAACCTGAACTGCTTTTATCCCAGAAACGGTCCAAGTTTAGTTTTTGCTTTGCTGTGCTTAAGGCATTTGCCCATATGGGCTTTAAAGGTCTGAGCAAAATATAAAATTATGATTTAAAATATTTTCTGTTTAAAATTTCAGCAATTTGTTTATTTTCATCATCGTCACGTGCTGTGGTTTTAATCAGAAAAGAATATCCGGCATCGGAGCGGATATCGGTTACCATACAAATACTACTACTTTCTCTTTGCAGGTGTACTTTTGCTTCCAAAGGAGCTAAAGCCTTTATGCTAACTCTGCTCTTAGGTTGGTTATTGCAGCTATTCGGAACACCACAAACAAAAGGTGATTCCAACAATTCTCTTGCGATAGGTTTAATTCTATCAAGCCCATGATGATCTATGCCTTGAGCTAAGAGCTTATTTTCTTTTTCAGATACCAGGCGTAAATCACGTTCGAGCTCTTTTGGATAATCCTGTTTAAATCTTTCCCAAAATAAAAAGCCAATTCCACTTAATGTTACCTGTCCGTTATCTATTTCAACAAGACAATCAAACCTTCGCTCATTATAATCTACACCTCCCTGCCATTCTTTGATAGGAATGCTTGTTTCCTTTTCTATTTTTTGCAGCTTTGTTTCAATGCACAATATCAGGTTGTCATCAAGGATAATGGGAATACCAGTGAGTGTCAGGATATCATCGGAATTTTCATGGATATATTTAACAGGTTTGTTAAAAAGCATGCCCATAAGCGCAAGATAAGGCACTATGCTTTTGTATCCTCCAGTAGGGTTGAAGATAATATCCTGATGTTCGAGAGAGACCAAATAATCCAGAAGATTTTTCAAACCTTCTTTTTGAAATTTCAAACCATCTGTTGCTTGAAGCCCAACAATTTCCTTTATTTTTATAGAAGTTTCGGAACTCAGTTTATTTTCAACAAGAAAATCACGAACTGATTCTGCACACAATTTTCCATCAATAGTATCCGAGCTTATTAGTATAATAATATCATTTTTATCGAGTCCCATTTTTACCAGACTTTTTATTTCTGCCGATGTATCATCAAGTTCATGGGGCAATTTGATGCCGCTTAGTTCTTCCGATATTCGTTCCTTGGTTGCCTCAATTTCATCTTTTACTTCATCATACTTTGATATAGGAACATCATCAAAACGCTCAAGATTGATTCTTCGTTTTGTGGCAATTGATGTGCCGCAAGTGCAAATATAAGTTTTCATTTACGTTTCACCTTAACATTAAACATTCCTTGTAGTTTTGAAAGATCTTCAGATGTAGCAGGTTTATACCCTTGTCCTGCTTGATTATCGGAATTGTTTTTAATATTCGTTTGAGATTCTGAAATATTTTCCGGGATAAGTTGCACCCATCCAGCCGTCGTTTCTTCTCCGTTCCAATAAACAATTTTCCGGGATTTCGGCATGGGGCCACCATGATTGGAATCATAGCTTTTGTTTTTTGTGGCATGGATAAGAACGTTTTCATATAGATCTGAGTCCGTTTTTTTTACTGCAAGCCCAACTGTCAGGCTGTTGTATCCTTCATCCTTGCCGATTCTCAGAACAGGAGATTCTGGTTTGTTCTGGGATTTAATCTCATTTAAGTGGTTAATAATTCGCAGTTTGCCTTCTAAGCTTTGAAATTTTTTATTATCCTGCTTGCTGAAAAACGAAATTTCCTCATCAAGCAGGTCATTAGAAAATCGACAACAAGAGTTGAAAATGGCATCAATTCCTGAAACAATTTTTTTTTGTTTGTCAGTAAAACCCATATTATCAAGCTTGGTTTTTAGCGATTTTTCGTTTTCCAATGCAAGTGTTGATAAACCGATTTCTGTTCCTGGTTTGATATATTCATAAAACACCGAGAAAATATTATTAATATTAAATGGCTTGACATAGCTTACTGCAAGAGATTTGTCCGCATTCAGCAGTTCACTGTCAGAAATCTGCAAATATTTCATAACATCATATTTTGCGTCTTTGGGCTTGCAGCAAAGAACTTGCTCTTGAAAAGCAGATTCTATTCTTGCCATTTCTTTTACAAGCTCGTTTTTGATTTTTGTGTTTGGCTTTGTTTTGTTTTTAACCTCATTAATTTTATCTGCATTGTTCCTTTGGAATTGATTGAACCGATCCTTAAGCCATACAAACAATTCCTCATTATCAAGTAAAGAACAGTAAAGTACAGCCGTTCGAATAGCGCCCTTAATTTCAGTGCCGGGAATGTACGGATGATTCATTTCCTTTATAAAGGATTTAATATCTCTTAATTTCTCATGACCGGCATAATTTGGAATTGTGTATATGGCCTTTTGACGCAATTTATTCTGTAAGGAAAAGTTGGTGTCTCTAAGGACATTTTTGAAAAAATAAAACAGATTAGGGAATCTTTCATTTTCAAGCCATGCAACAAAACTTTTAATCTGCCCATCTTTAAGCATTTCAAAAATCAAATCTTCATTTAATATACTTAGTTGAGGTGGATTTTTTCTGGGATCCATAAGGTAGGATAATGCATTGTATTCTTCCCCACACCCGATATGTAATGGCGATAGCACCTTCAATTTATAGTTCATTTTTCCCTCCATGGTTTATCCAAACAGGGTAGGCATAGCCATATTGATAAATGGTTTTTCCACCAATGGATTTGACAGGGACAAGGCCGCCATAATGATCCGCCTTATTATCCGGGGTTATCACTGAACCTGCGGTAAAATATGATACCCTGTGTTTCCAGACATCTTCGCCAGCGAATTCAAGCCGTGATTCAACCTTTGACCTGACAGAGGCAATCTGATAAAATGAAGCCTCTTTATTGATGGGTTCATTCTTGATATAGCGGGACAGAGTTATAAAAGAATCACCTGTATGGCTATTATTCCCATCAAACAGCGTTTTTTCAGAGATTTCAGCCTTGAACCAGTTTTTACCTGTCCGGGCGTTAGGGCCTACGCCGGAATCTTCAAGAAAAAGCAAAACAGGTTTGATGTATTCGTCGATGTTTTTGGTTTTCAGGAGAAAATACAGCCCGTATTTTTCCCTGTAAGCGATTTCCGGCACATAAAACGTATTGCCCGAACCTGTTGTTGAGTGGGTCAGCCTGTCTATGCTGTTTTTCTGGGTGGTTTCAGTATTACAATAGCGGGGCTCCGATACAAAACCTTCCATGTAATCAGTAAAAAGATCAGATTCATCGGGCTTTTCTAATGCTTTTTTGAAGCTAGAAATCCCAACGAATTTGATCCTTTTAAATTGTTTGTATTTCCCTGCAATTTCAATCGTATGAAACTTGTTTGAATGATAGGTTGCTTTTTCACTTTTTGCCTTTTTAGAAAGCTGATCCAAGTTTTTGATAGTGAGTGGCTTCAACATAGGCTTTGGCAGAAAATATTTATAATCTTTGCCGTCAAACATACAGGGAAAGGCGGAAGACATCAAAAAAGGTGGAAAATTTTTAAATTCTTCAAGCAACTGAACGAGCCTTACCTCGCCAAAAAGCATCCGTATTCCCCAACAAATGGCACCAAACAGGGTATCCGAATGGAGCGTGATCTCATAGTTTGAACGGGGAGCAAGGTGTATGATAAATTCTTTCATAATCACCCCTCAGTTACGGGAAAAATTGTATTAAATTTATCTGAAATATCCTTGGGTTTCTTATGCCCGTTCTGCTTGACTAACAACGTATCCTTGTCTTTTATGCCAAGATAGTAATTTTTATCTCTGGCCGTTATCTGGATATTTCCAAATTCTACTTTTCCTGAACCTCGTGTACCACCTCCTCCGAGGTAGGAATCCTCAAGGAGCATCATGCCTTCAAAAAGAAGTTTCAGGTTTGTTACATCTTTCTTTAAATTATATACATCATAGACAAACTCAGCCTTAAAAATTGAATCTCCCGGAACACGCTCCATGCTTCTTGGATTAGCAGCAGATGTCAGCCTGTCAATTGCGTTTTCGGTCTTCGCCTCGGTGTAAATTTTTTCTCCCATGGCGTCTTGCCATTTTTTAATTTGATTCTCGTCAGGATATGCATCTCTCACGGCAAGTCGTGTTGGGCCGGGAAGGTCATCTCTATGGTTTTCTGCCGGAACGCCAAAAACAACGCCAATAGGTTCGTTAGGGTCACTACAAAGCTTGCCTGTCCAACTTATTATCTTTTCCTTCCCGCTTTCATCTTTTTCCTTAACAGGATCAATTTGAACTTTGTTGTACGCCCATTCTATTAAACTTCGCATTTTACCTTTCAAGGACGACCCGGGAATATAAGGCACACCAGTAACCTTATCTTTAATAACCGGATTATCAATCCCGCCAATATCAAAACCTTCTTCAGTGCCACCGATGTGAAGGCCGGTTTTTAACATTATGTCTGCCGTAATAATATATTTGCCGATAAAATCGAATTCCGGTTTTTTAACTTTCAAATCAGTCATGTTTGTTTCCCCCCTTTGCTGTGGACACTTCTTTATGATACGCAATGATAGCTGTCATAAAATCAACAAATCTTCTGAAATCTTCAACGGTTTTAATTTTACCGTTTTTCCCATCACCGATGATCGTTTTCATCATGTCATAAAAAACAGGCGGTATAAGTTTTCGTCCTTTTGCATATGCAAGATGAGGGATTAGCATATACAAATCCGGTTCGTTAAACTTATCATCCGGCTTTTGACCTTTTACTTTAATCTCAAGGGTTTTGATTTTAGTAAAAACTTTTCTGAGTTGAGTGGTTTTCATGTCTTTATAAAGTTCTTTGGCAATACGGTGAGCCCATTTCTCTGGCGGCGCAAATTCAATGATTTGCACGTCTCTAAAGTTTTTTGTGTTATCTAATAGGAATTGTTGTATTTCACTCATAATCATCCCCTTTCGCTTACTTTTTAGTTTTCATCAAAACAGACTTACAAGGATAATAAGCCTGCCTTATATATGTTTGGGCTTCAGCCGTTGTTACAAGACTTCCTTTCAATTCTCTTTTCGCATCGCCTGAGGTATTTCTTTCGATATTATGCAGAAGGTGAGGTAAGAACATGTAATTATGATCTTCCACTAGATCATGTTTAACAGAGTTATATTCCATCGTGAAAAACTCCTCCCTTGCTTTCAAAAGCCTGAAAATGAAATGCCTGGATATGCTCTTGCCTTCATAATATGCCTGAAGCTGCTCGGCAAACTTTGACAGTTCTTCAAAGGTTAATGTTTTTATATTTAGTTTTTTTGATTTCCCGGTCAGATAAATGTTTTCACTATGAAGTTCAGCCTCATCAAACAGGGCCCCCGGATATCTGCTTCTCAGTTCTTTCTGATATACTCTACTTCTTTCGTCTTCTTTGTCCCAGACAAAGGTTTCCTCCATAATCGTTATCCGATTTCTTCCCTTAACTTTTGATTGTTTCAAGGCTTCTTCCGCCTTACCCGCTGCAATACTGATGGGGAATTTGGGTTTACAGATATAAATCCCTGCTGATAGTGATATGTTCGGATTATGACAGGTAAAATCTTTAAACGCTTTTCGTACTTTTCGGGCAAGTTCAATAATCCTGTCCCAGGGACCTACAATAACAAGGTCATCACCACCAGCAAAAATCAGATAAAAAATGCTTGAAACATCTTTTTTATACGGCCATTTGTTATTTTTGTCATTCTGCCATTTTCCAAAAACCTGGCGACAAAGCTCATCAATATGTGCAGTGAAGAAAAATGACATTTGGCGGCTAAGGGTTGACAAGCGGGAAATGGATCGAAGGTTTTTGCCCTTTTCTTTTTCTGTTGGCGGCGTATCCAGACCCAGGGAGAAGATCAGTCCGAGATTGTCCACGTCCATTTTGAGTATCCCAATGCGTTTGTCACCTTCCGCCATATCCGCAAGTGTTGAAAACGAAAGAGTCTGGCCGGGATAAACTATTCCTTCGTTACTATCGTCTTTCTCTGTTTCAAGCGGCCCGATCTGATCTTTTGCCGTAGGGAGTGTTTGAGCAATAAAATAACGGCCAATAACCCCGGTTTCATGTTCTGAAAGCGCATACATGGTCTGCGAGTTTTCAGATAACGCCAATGGATCTGAATTTTCGCCCAACAAAATCACAGTACCGAATTTGCCGAAGTTTATGGTTTTGCAACTCTCTTGTTTGCGTATTTCTGATTGCGAAAACGCAAGATATTCAGTTTTTGGTAAAAACGACCCAATATCCTTGTCCTGCTGGCATAGTTCACAAATTTTTTCATTGTCCCGAATTAATTTAAGATTACAGGATGGGCATACAGATATTTTTCCCGCAAGCTCCATTCTATCAACCCAAAATGAACCCTCATCAAGGTGCGTATAGCTTTTTTTCAGTTTGGCCCCTTGTAATTTATCTGAAAGGGCATCTTTTTTTTCACCATAGTTGTCCCTCAAGTCTTCCCTGGTCATTTCCACGCTTGCATCCACATACCCAAGCGAGCCATGAAATTCTTTAACAAGCCATTCATTTATTTCTATTGTCAATTGGTAGAGAAAGTCGACCACAGCCTGGGTGTTCGGCAAAAGAATCTCAAAATTGCCGCCGCCGCAAAAGTTGACATTTGCTACCGTCAAATTTAGGGTATTAATGGCATAACGTGAAAATATCTCAGTCAGCATGGCAATATAAAATGACCTGCCTCTTAATCGTTTTGAAATGCCGCCTATTCCCTGGGAACTACTGATTCTGAAAATATAGTCCTGGATGCCTGAAAGATCGCCTCCATAAAGAATAAAATGTGGCTTTTTTTTGATGTTTTCCTGGTTTGTAAAATAAAAGCATGAAGCTATGGCAGCAGTTGTTTTGAGGTGATCAAAAAGCGGAATATCAGGGAACGCGTTGGTAGCGCTTGGAATGCACCATGTATATTTTTCAAGAAGCCAGTAAAGATCATTAAAATAAGATGTCTTATCGACATGACGATTTATTATTGATAGGTCTTTACTAAAATTGCTCCATTGATTTTTATATGAAAAACCGTCGTCAACCACTTTGCCTTTATCGTCAATCATGACGGGGTACAACTCTTCAGTCTTATTTGATGAAAGTTCTGTCAGACTATATCGCCATCTGCTGTTTAATCGGTTCTCTTTGTCATGGATAGCATATTGGAGTTCAACCGCATCGAAAATTGAATGGAGACGAACCTTCTTGTAGTTATCTGAGTCCTTTTCGTCTTCATATCTCTCCATACCTGCTGAAAGATGGTCTGCCTCGCGATAAATATCACCGGAAGGGTTTTTATGATGGCGGGCAGCGTTATATAGTTCTGCCTTATCGGTTTTATCAATGATGTTTTCGGGTATCAATTCTTCAATAAAATAAGCGGCATGAGCGGCATGCAGGTAGCCATGTCGCCCCCCGTCTAAAATAGGACAAAAACCGTCATAATTATTTTTGATTTCGACAAAGTCTTTTTCAAGTTCTGCCCGTTGCATGAACTTTCCTATATCATGAAGCAGACCTCCCATTGCTATTTTTAAAACAGTTTCATCCATAATCACCCTCCGATAAAATTTTATCCGCAAACATATTCTTTTCGATTTCCTGTATCATATCGATCTAACAATATTTGTTCTAAATTACAGAAAGCTTATTTTCTTTTCAACTGCTGCAACATTGCCATTACTTACCATATCCACGAATCTTTTCTTTTATTGTGAATTTTAAATTTCTCGCAGAGCCCGCAGAGGTCTCAAAGTCATTGTTTAATCTTGCTGTACGTTCGTTGTTTTTCTTTTATGGCAAAACCTATTTTACGCTTCGGTTTTTCCGGAGGCGTCATTAGTTCTTTAATTGCCTGAAAAATAATTTGAATCTGCTCATCGTGCCCTTCCAGTTTCTGTTCAAACTTGATATTCCAAAATGGAACTTCAAGTTTGAAAATTCGTCTTTTGTAAGTGTAAACATAAAATCCGAAGGGAAACGGTCTATATTTATGTTCATTTCAACACACAAACTCCATTTTATCCTTATCCATCAAAATTCCGTACTTTACTCCCGGCCTTTGCCCGATGGATGCTATTTCAATATCTTTTAAAGCGTATGGGCCAAATTTGTTGAGTAGGGTTTTTCTTATCTTTGACTTAAAAGAGTTGAAATTATTATTATCCAGGCCGGTAATGCCGCTGTCGCTCATTTCCTCAATCGGTCTGGTTTTGCAAAGTTTTTTGTATATTTCAGTAATCCTGTTTTGATTATTAAATATTGTCTGAATATCCACGAAACAATCTCTGCATGCACCGCAGCTTTTTTTCTGACATTCATTTTTACGCAAGGCAAAAAAGGCATAAAGAGCAAGATGGGCAGGCATAATGTCCTGTTCCAGGTTTTTATATAATATCTTCTTTGATTTTAGGCTTACCGTGAGCTTTGTTTCATCTTCTTTTATCAATGAAAGCATAAGCGCTCCGGGAGATTTGGGCTCTTTGAGAAAATCCTTTGACAGTTTTTCCCTTATAGATATGAAGGGAACGGAAATAAGATTTATCTGTGCATACTTTGTACTCTTGTAATATACCTGCCCGTTTTTATCTTTTAGTTCAATTTCTTCGGAATGTTTCGGAGGAAAATAGAAATTACGGTTGCTTTCAAATTCCGGGGAAACCAGTACATGATACAACCTGTCCTGCGGCCTTCCATAAAATTGCGCAGCAAGCGTAAGGCAGGCGCTCATAGTTTTTCTGCCACCTGCTATTGAAAAAAATACCGCTGTTTCAGATTCTCTCGTGAATTTAAATGCAAGCTCAAAACATTGTTGTAAAAGATACTCATTATCCGATTCGCTGATAATGTCATCTATTTCAACACCATGACTGTCGCTGATTACATGGATATTTTCATAACCGAAATCAATGGTATCAGGGTCAATCTCGTATTCACTTAAATATTTATGATAATAACCATTGCCTCCGGCCAGAAGATCAGCAAAAACTATATCTCTTCCGTTTCGTGTGGTTATTACATGCAAGGCATGCACCTCACGGCCGTTTTGATGCAGAGCATACAAGGTCTCGGTAATTACCTGCGTGCTTAAACCAACAACTGAAAGCAGTATATTTTTCATTTCGATTTTGTATGAGTTAACTCAATAAGGTTTTAAAGAAAAGCGGAACACCCAACGTAAGCCGCATATCTCAATTCTCACTCCTTCCAGCCTTATTCAAAAACATTCGCCCTTTTTCTGTCCGCCGGTATTTCTGCTTGCTGCTTCGGGGTTTGTCTGGAATTGTTCGCTCAATTAATTCAGCTTCGAGCAGCGGATTAAGATAGTTTTTTTGAAATGTTTTCCAATGTTTTAGTTCAAGCAACTCCATAATTTCAGATGCTTTTCGAGGTTCTTGACAATAGTTCAAAACTTGTGCGGTAACTTGTGCGGTAACTTGTGCGGTAACTTCATCCTCGGCTTGGTCGGTAAATCCTGCAGGAGCTACCTGACCAGCCTGCTTATAAATCGTAACCCTGAAGCCGCCGCTAAATTCCTCAAAGCGGGGTTCCGGCAACCCATAGTTTCTAAATCCTGTAAGGATCCGGCGGATGCCTGTACCATATTTTTCTATCAACCCGACTTCCTTAAACATATCTGCAATCTTTCTGTTTCGGATAACTGAGATATATTCTCCTTTAAGAAGTTTTCCCACGGTAAGTCCTTCAGGAAGCCCGCCGGGGTTGAAAAATTCTATTTGATTATCATATATTTTAACGACCGAATCTGATGAGCTGGAATAATCGCGATGTACAATGGCATTGACAACAATTTCACGCAGGGCATCGAGCGGATAGTCCCAGCGTTCTTCTCTTTGCGGCTTGCCTGTAATAATATAGGCTTTATTTATATGCTTTTTGATAAAGTCCATTGTGCCATCCACTTCGGTAAAAAGATCCGTTTTAAGCCTCGCACCGTCCTTGATAATAGTGGGTGTCTGGAAACGACCAAGTTCAATACTGCTCAGACTTGATTCGCCGGCCATGAAGAGAAAAAAAGCGGCGCGTGTAATTCTTCCATCTTTTAAAAGCTCGAATTTGTGCAAAACCTTTATCGGATTATCGAGAACCGGAATCTCACGGGATCGGTTAATGCGGTCAATGAAAATCTGTACCTTTTGTAAAGAGATGTCTTTTTCCGAATGAAATTCGTCTATGTAATAATCCCAACTTACATTGAATGTTTTGAGATGTTCATTCACAACTTCTGTTATGTTCATCTGGTGATTGGCATTTTTGACTCGCTTGAAATATCTTCCTTTGCATGCCACAGGTTTAATTGGATATTCCGATATAGATAAAGAAACAACCATTTTGTCTTTAAAGGGAATGACATCAACATCCGGGATAAGAGTGTTTGAAGTGCTCAGCTTAACCTGATTGACCCAGTTCTGGACAGTCTCTTTACCGATCTTAACACCGGTGATTTCGCCTGTATTAGAAACGCCAATAAAAACGATGCCTCCACGGGTGTTGGCAAAGGCGCAAAGGGTTTCAACAGTTTCACGGTCAAAAGTCAATTTGAACTCTACTGTCGCCGACTCTCCCCGTTTAATTGTTGCAAGAAACTTCTTTTCGGTTGATATCATAACACAATTTCCATTATATTCTTATCTATCATACTAGAAGATCAGCAAAAACTATATCTCTTCCGTTTCGTGTGGTTATTACATGCAAGGCATGCACCTCACGGCCGTTTTGATGCAGAGTATACAAGGTTTCCGTAATTACCTGCGGACTCAATTCTACTACTGATAGAAGTATATTTTTCATTTCAATATTTCATCCTGAAAACAAAAAGCCCCGTACTTCAATTACCTGAAGTACGGGGCTTTATTATATCCAGTCATATTAAATCCTTCTGAGAGTATAAACTAAAAAGAGATAAGGGATTACTTATTCCGGAAAACACAAACAATAAAATGAGCAATAGGACAGGAAATTGGCTACCACTTTGTTTTTATTAAAGCAACAGGATTATTTGAAAAAGGTTATATGTGAGGTATGCCGCAGGCGTGAGGGAGACGAAGCGTTAAGTGTTATAAAATATGAACCTCATCATCCGAGAAACTTCTCCCGTTCTAATAATTCTGATTACCCTTAAGTTCGAATCCGGCCAAAACGGTTTTAAAATGCATAATTTTTATTATGAGCTAAATAGTCACTCCGTATTTTTTAATTTCCTGTACAAGTGTGCTGTATCGGTCATCAAGATCTTGAGGAGAAAAAGGTAAAGGCTCGATGTGCGAATCTATCTCAAGAGCCAGTTTACGCAGAAGCATCATTTCTTTTAAATTGTCTTGTCCGAACTGTGAAGAAATTACTGCTAAATCAAGATCGCTTTCCAGGTTAGCCGTTCCTTTTGCATGAGATCCAAAAAGGATTACTTTTGACACTTTAATCCCTTTTTGCTTAAGGAGCTTTTTATATTTATTGATTGAATCAATCTCTTTTTTGCCTAAAGGTTTTTGTTTAACCATATTAAAATCTTTCTCGTTTTATTAACATATTTTGCAGTAAATCTTTTATTAGCCTTTTTATAGAAACTGAATTTATAATCATCATATCTTGCTTCGATATTAAAAATACTGATCTCCGCAAGTTCATTCTTTTTTTTATCGGACAATTCAATTACTGCTTTTTCTGCCAAGCGAACCAGATCGTGCAGAAGAGGAGGCGCTTCTTGTGTTTTTTTCACAATTATTGCTTTTAGAATTTTTTCTATACTCAAGTGACAGAAAAACAACGCATGATGATACCTCATATTCTCAAAAAGAATTTCTGCGGTTTCAAAATCCTGTTTAGAAGCCGCAGACCAATATTTGATTATTTTTTGTTCTTTATTCATGGTTGCCAGTATAAGTTAATTTTTGCAATTTTGCCATGAAAATTATCGTGTTGTTTGTTGATTTAACTTAACACTTAACACCTAACACTTTACACCCTATACTTATACCTGACACATTCTAAATTTCAATTCCTATCTTTCCAAGCCCGAACGTGGTTTGTTTGCCTATATGCACTTTCTCACAAAATTCAATTAGATGCAGATATTCTGCAATCCTGCCTTCATATGTGATTGAACCTGCGATTCCTCCCATGAGCATTTTCTGATCCTGCCGATTGGAGTAACGCTTCCAGTCGAACCATGAAAGATCTTCTTCTACAATCCGGATATTTTTTGCTCTTTCAACAAGACCGCGATAGTCAAGAGGAGGTTCACCGTTATCATAAAAAGTATAAAGAGAAGAAATTCTTCTTAACATGGCGCGTACAAGAACATGGAAGGGAAGGTCGGCTTTGAGATGATTTTCAAATTTTAATCTTAGCGGTGTTTCAAGAACAAGTTTTATACGAAAAACTGAACCATCATTTCCGGCATGATCCTTTAATATTAATTCTTCCGCTTCTTCGGATTTAACAAGTGAGCGGTCTTTATCCGAATAGATTATGCCGTTATTGTCTTTTACTTCTTTAAGACAAAAAACACCTCTGTTCTCCCCGATTCTTTTTCCGATGCCGGTATTTCCTATCTGATCAAAAGCATAAATAAAATAGGCGAGGCTGTTGTTTACATTTCCAAATAACAGAAGATTAAAATCAAATGACGAGCCTTTTTTATACATGGTTTCATTTGATATGGGAGGTTCTATCACAAAAGGATTGGGAGGCGTGGAAATCCTCAGTCCGTCCGGAACTTTTACTGCATGCTTTGTCTCAAAAACAAGAGTGTATATACAGCGTTCTTTTAAAAGACAATCTTCGCACTCCTGTCTTTTTAACGCACAAACCACCTTTTTTAAGGCATGTCCGAAAATTCCCCGAAATGTTGAGCCTTTATATGGAGGTAGTATTGCATCGCTTTCAAAACAGCATTTAAAACCGTATTTTCCGTATTGCATTTTAATGCCCTGTTTTTGCTTTATGGTTCTATGATATATAATTGACGGCTTTGAAAAAAATATTATTATACTTTTGAAACTGGCTCTTTTTATAAAGCTGTCATGCTTTAATATTTTGACTATAAGCTGAACATAACTTATATTACCATATTATTAAATTAAAAATTTAACAGACCTTAAAAGGATGAAAATATATTTTGAAAAGAGAATATTCCAAAAAGCTTTTTGATAAGGCAAAAAAATTAATCCCAGGTGGTGTGAACAGTCCGGTACGTGCATGCAAATCCGTCGGATCGGAGCCGGTTTTCATAAGCCGGGCCGATGGGGCAAGAATTTTTGATGAAGATGGAAACGAATATATAGATTATATCGGTTCATGGGGGCCTATGATTCTTGGCCACAGACATCATGCTGTTGTTTCTGCGATAAATTTGGCTCTAAAAAACGGAACCAGTTTCGGAGCGCCTACCATTTTAGAAATTAAACTTGCAGAAATGATTATTGATGCCGTACCTTCTGTAGAAATGGTGCGGATGGTTAATTCCGGAACCGAAGCCACAATGAGTGCTATCAGGCTTGCAAGGGGTTTTACCGGAAGAGATATGATTATAAAGTTTGACGGTTGTTATCACGGTCATTCCGATGCACTGCTTGTTGAAGCCGGATCAGGCGTTGCCACTCTTGGAATTCCCGGAAGTCCCGGAGTCCCGGAATCTTTTGTTTCATCAACATTATCCCTTCCTTTTAATGATATTAAAAGTGTTGAAGAAGCTATGGAAAAATACGGCTCGCAAGTTGCCTGCATAATAGTAGAACCTGTTGCCGGAAATATGGGACTTGTGCTTCCTTGCGATGGATTTTTAGAAGCCTTAAGAAAGCTTACCATAAAATACAGCAGTCTTTTAATATTTGATGAAGTAATGACCGGTTTCAGGGTTGCTTACGGTGGTGCGCAGTCCGTGTATGGAGTTGTGCCTGATTTGACATGCCTTGGGAAAATTATCGGAGGAGGTCTTCCTGTAGGGGCATATGGCGGAAAACGTGAGATAATGGAACATATTGCTCCCCAGGGGCCGGTTTACCAGGCCGGCACACTGTCAGGCAATCCTCTTGCCATGGCCGCAGGTATAGCAACTTTAACCGAGCTTAAAAAACCCGGTTTTTATGAATCATTAAACGCCAATTCGGAAATGCTTGCTAATGGACTTGTGGAAGCTGCAGAAAAAGCGGGAATAAAAGTATCTGTTGCAAGATCAGGCTCCATGCTTGGCATGTTTTTTACGGAAGATAAGGTTATTGATTTTGAAAGCGCAAAAAAAAGCGATCTTAAGATGTTTGCGGCTTATTATAAAAAGATGCTTGATAATGGAATTTATCTTGCCCCTTCACAGTTTGAGGCGTTGTTTGTTTCATATTCTCACAGCGAAGATGATATAGAACAAACTATTAACATGGCAGCTAAGGCAATGTTGCAATCAAAAGAAAAATAAAACTGATCGGGTTCAGGGTTCAGGGCTCAAGGGTTCAAGGTCCACGGTTTAAGGGTTCAAGACAACCAACTGTGAACTATGAATTGTGAACCATTGGTATGGCAACCTGAGTACACTATTTGAAGGATTATCAGCTATGGGAAATAACGTAAGAACCGTAGTGTTGCTTGCCGTATTGACGGCATTTATTATCTGGATTGGTCAGATAATGGGGGGTGTGCATGGAATGGTTATAGCACTTATCCTTGCAGCAGCAATAAATTTTATCAGCTACTGGTTTTCCGATAAGATTGTATTAAAGATGTATAAGGCAAGGCAAGTTACCTCAAGTGATGTGCCTCTTGTATATGAGATAGTAAAAAAGCTTACGGCTCGTGCCGGACTGCCGATGCCGAAGGTTTATTTAATACCCGAAGAATCGCCGAATGCTTTTGCCACAGGAAGAGATCCCGAGCATGCGGTTGTTGCTGTTACAAAAGGCCTTGTTAATCTGATGAATAAAGAAGAGCTTGAAGGTGTTATTGCTCATGAACTATCACACATAAAAAACAGAGATATCCTGATAAGCTCTATTGCGGCAACACTTGCAGGTGCTGTTATGGTGCTTGCCAATATGGCCCGGTTTGCAGCTATCTTCGGCGGCCATAGAAGTGATGACAGCAATCATGGAGGTGGCTTTATCTCGCTTATACTCATGTCGATTGTGGCTCCTGTTGCAGCTGCGATTATACAGATGGCAATATCGCGCTCCAGAGAATTTTTGGCAGATTCCACAGGAGCGGTTATCGCCGGTAATTCAAACGGACTTGCAGGAGCTCTCACAAAACTCGATGCCTATTCCAGAAAGCTTCCTATGGATGCAAATCCTTCAACAGCTCATATGTTTATTGTAAATCCGCTGTCAGGAAAAAGTCTGATTTATCTTTTTTCAACTCATCCTCCGCTTGAAGAAAGAATCCAGCGCCTTGGAGGTAGCATTCCCGGAACAAACAATTATGATTTAAAGACAAATACTGCCAAGCAAGAGGCTAAAGACTTCTGGAAAAATATTTCTTAGGTTAGAACAGAGACTGATTAAAAGAAGTTATATCAACCGGACGGGGTGAATTAAATTCCTACCTTATCTTTAAGGTAAATATTTTGTTTAAAGGATTATTTGAATTGCCGGATTTATATAAAAATAAAATTCCCGAAAAAATAAAAAAAATTCATTTAATTGCTGTATGCGGAACCGGAATGGGAGCGCTTGCATGCATGCTCAAAGACTTGGGCTATGAAATAACAGGTTCTGACGATAAGATATATCCTCCTATGAGCGATTTTCTTGCAGAAAAAGGAATTGCTCTTATGCAGGGTTTTAGCTCCGATAATCTTTCTTATAAACCTGATCTTGTTATTGTAGGAAATGCGGTTAGAAGAGAAAATCCCGAAGCAGTCAAAATGGCAGAAATGGGTTTATATTACTGTTCCATGCCCCAGGCCTTAAACCGGTTTGCAGCAGAAGGTAAAAACAGCCTCATTGTTACAGGTACTCATGGAAAAACAACAACAACATCCATACTGGCATGGGTGCTTTACAAAGCAGGTCTTGATCCATCCTTTATGATAGGTGGCATTACAAAAAACTTTAACAGCAATTACAGGATAGGGAAAGGGAAGTATTTTGTTGTGGAAGGCGATGAATATGACACCGCTTTTTTCGATAAAGGGCCCAAGTTTCTTCATTTTGACCCGTTAATAGCAATCCTTACAAGTATAGAATTTGATCATGCCGATATATTCAGAGATCTTGATCATGTGAAAGAAACTTTCGGCAAAATGATAGAAAAGATATCTCCGGATAGCAGGCTTATATCATTTGATACTGATGATAATATCAAATCCCTTTTAGGGAAAAGTAATTGCAGAGTAGAGCAGTACGGGAAAAACAGCGCTTCCGATTGGAAGCTTGGTTCATTTAAAATTGAATCGCCCTGGACGTTTTTTGAGGTAATGAAAAAAGAAAAGACTTTCGGGACATTTAAAACAAAACTTGTAGGGGAGCATAATTTGTTAAATGCTCTTTCGGTAATTGCTGCTGCCGATAGTCTCTATATCC
This sequence comes from Pseudomonadota bacterium, assembly GCA_018817425.1. NCBI lineage: Bacteria > Pseudomonadati > Pseudomonadota > Pseudomonadota bacterium. Next base: position 8,862 of record JAHITX010000101.1, on the reverse strand, counting down.
CGGTTGATACAATATATGAAGCTCTTGAAACATTTGAGGGAATAAAAAGAAGGCAGGAAGTGCGCGGAGAAAAACAAGGCATTACGGTAATGGATGATTTTGCCCATCATCCAACTGCCGTAAAAGAAACAGTGAAAGCTCTAAAACCTTTTTACCCTAAAGGGCGGCTGATTGCTGTATTTGAGCCTAGAACAAATTCAAGCATGCGAAAGGTTTTTCAGGATGTATATCCACTGTCATTTGATGATGCTGATATCATTTGTATAAGCAAACCACCTCTTCTTGAAAAGATACCTTTTGATGAAAGATTTTCTTCCGAAAAACTGGTAGAGGATCTTAAGATAAAGGGAAAAGACGCTTATTTTTTCAACAACACGCAATCCATAATTGATTTTCTTGTAAAAACAGCAAAATCAGGCGATCTTATCCTTATAATGTCAAACGGAGGTTTTGAAAATATTCATGAAAGGTTACTGGCCGCTCTTTAAGGAATAATGTGAATGACAATAAATAAGGAAGGAAAATATATTCTTTGCCCCAAAAAGGGAAATCCCAAAAAACACACTTTTGTATGTCAGCAATGTCGTTATCGTAATAGTTGCAAGTCATATCAAAGATATCTTCAACCCGAATTGCCTTTTCGTTCATATCGAACAGTGAAAAGGGATTAATCGCATTCAATCATAATACCGCAGCCATCACACCGATAGATGGTTTTGGCATTTTCTGGAGACTTTACTTCTTCAAAATCATAATGTTTTTTACCTTGTGCCTCAAAACATTCCGGACAGTATCCATCCTCAAGTTCATCAGTCTTTAGCGTCAAATGGCAATGAACGCATCTGATCCGGTTGCTTTTTTGCGGTAGCAGCACAAGTATATTATGTTTGCATTCAGACATGACAGGCATTTTAGTTTACTGCTTATAATAAATCAAGAGCCTCCTTTCCTTTTTTCTGAAAGGGTTTTGGTATGTACGACTTGAAAATATGCGTTTTGCCAGGATATTCTGTGCCGGTATTAAAATAATAATGCCATATCAATAATAATCTGGTAATATCTATCATATAAAATCCCATTTCAGTTACAAATTTGTAATATAATATTACATTATTGTTCATATAAATATTTCATATGGATGCTTATATATGCATAACCATATAATATATCAATTATATCTTATCTGTAAAATTTTGGCATGGCTGTTGCTTTTTAAGTTAACGAAAAGGAAAAATTATTTATGATTATAGGCGCCAAGGAAAATTTGCATAGAATCAATATCAAGTACGAAAATGCAGCAGAGACATTGCGGCGGGAAAGAGAAAAGCTTTATTCGGAATCTCTGAAAGAATATTCGCCGGTGTTTCTCGAAAAGCATTCGAGACTTATGGATAATTATTTTTTCGAAAGTTTTGAAAAAAGTAAAATAGGGCCTGTTATGGCGATTGCTGGGAACCCTTTTGCAATAATTGCTCTTGGCGGTTACGGCCGTGAAGAACAATGCCTTTTTTCAGATGTTGATCTTCTTTTCCTTTTCGAAAACAAAATTCCTGAACATACCGAAAAGCTTATAAAGGAGGTTGTATATCCTTTATGGGATATTGGCCTTGAGGTTGGCTATGCAACACGTTCTTTGAAAGAATGCATCAGCCTTGGCGGAAGTGATTATCAGGTACTTACATCGATGCTGGATGCTCGTTTTGTATGCGGGATGTCATTTCTGTATTCAAGACTTATGGAACAGCTTCATAACAAAATTCTTAAGAAAGACTCCAGGTGTATTATCAAGTGGCTTGTTGAAAGCAATTCATTACGCCATCAGCGTTTCGGTGATTCAGCTTATATGCTTGAGCCCAATATAAAGGAAGGTCAAGGGGGGCTAAGAGATTATCATACCATTCTCTGGATAGCGCGTATTATCTCCGATATTAAAAAACCAAGAGATCTTGAATACTATGGTTACCTATCCCACAATGAGTTCAATGATCTTTCGGAATGCCTTTCTTTTGTATGGCATGTAAGAAACCGACTGCACCGCCTTGCAGCGAGAAAATGTGACCAGTTGTATTTTGAATACCAGACAAAATTGGCCAATGCATTAAAATTCAAGCTGGAAAACGGCCATAAGCCTGTGGAGAGATTTTTAGGAGAACTTCACGGCAAAATGGAATTTATAAAACAGCAGCTTAAGATGTTTCTCTATGAATTCGGCTATGATAAAAAGCTGCTACGCAAAAGAAAGCTTTTAAAACAAACAAAAGCAGATGGTCTTGAAGTAACACAAAGAGGATCACTTAATTTTACTTCGTCCGAAAAAATACTGGCTGATCCTGAGTTGTTGATAAAAATATTTGAGGAAAGTACTAATCTTAAAATTCCATTAAGCGCTGAATCCAAAAGACTGGTAAAAGAATTTGGATACCTTATAGATGACACTTTCAGATCTTCGGGTTCGGTTATCAGGTCTTTTGAAAAGATTCTTGTTTCAGCACCTGCTTCATTTAATGTTCTTACAGAAATGTTAAACACGGGCTTTCTTGAACATTTCATTCCGGAGATTAAAGGAATAGTAAACATAATCCAGTTTAATGAATATCATATTTATCCCGTTGACAGACATTCTTTACGTACTGTTCGAACTATTAAACATTTCGGCACCAAAGATGACATAACCGGAGACTGGCTATGTGGTAATTTATACCAGGAATTGAAAAACAAAAAACTGCTTTTATGGGCAGCTCTTTTGCATGATATCGGAAAAGGAGAATCAGGGGGCGGGCATTCCAAACGCGGCGCGAAAATCGTACAGGCGATTCTTGCCAGGATGAAATTCAAACAGGATAAGATAGATACGGTTGCATTTCTTACTCAAGAACATCTTACGCTTATAAAGACTGCTACAAGAAGAGATATTAATGATGAAGAAACCGCTGTTTTCTGTGCCGGGCTGATCAAAGACACTGAACTTTTAAAGATGCTTTATCTTCTTACCGTTGCAGATTCCATAGCCACAGGACACAAGGCCTGGAACAACTGGACTTTTTCTTTATTAAGAGAATTTTTTTTAAAAGTACTAAACATAATGGAAAAAGGAGAGCTGGCATCAAGCGAAGCTTTTGGACTTATTGAAAGCAAAAAGCAAAGATTATTAAATTCTATTCGATCCGCAAAGACCGAACATGATGTTGAAAATCACATAAAAGCTCTTTCGCCAAGATATCTTCTGTCCACACCGGACCATGAGCTCTTAGAACATTACAGACTCTATAGTACTCTTGGTACATCCGAATTTGTCTGGAAAATAGAAAGTCATTTAGAATCAGATACAAGAATTGTTACTATCTGCGCCAAAGACAGGCCCGGCCTTTTTTCCAAAATAGCCGGAGTTTATACTTTAAACGGTCTTGATATATTAGATGCAAGAATCAACACATGGAAAAACGGTATCGCTCTTGATATTTTCACACTTAAGCCGCCGGCCGATCAGATATTTGAGGAAAATAAATGGGCGAAAGCCAAAGTAACTCTTGAATCGGCACTTTCCGGCAAATTGGAGCTTACCTCTGCTATCAAAGAAAAGCTCTTAGAGATATCTTATCCTAAACCGCATTTGACAGGTAAGATGCATAAAATAAATATAGATAACAACAGTTCAAGTTTTTTTACAATTATAGAGGTATTTTCATATGATTTCCCCGGGCTTTTATACAAAATTACAAATGCGTTGTTTTCGTGCAGTTTGGATATAAAACTTGCAAAAATCGCAACAAAAATAGACCAGGTTGTTGATGTTTTTTATGTGATTGATTTTGATGGGCAAAAAGTTGATTCAGAAGACCAGGTATCTTCAATCAAAGCTGCAATATCAGAGGTAATTACAAAAACGGTTTTATAAAGCTTTGTTGAAATATAACTGTAGCTATTCAGCTTTATATTTTCTTCTGTGTTATCTGAATAACTGTAAATCAATGTGTAAATCCGCCATGGATTATTGGCGAGAAAAGTTTAACGGAGGTTTGAATCATGATAAATTCGGGTGATACGGCTTTTATGCTTGTCTCAACAATGCTTGTTATGTTTATGACTCCCGGATTGGGTCTGTTTTACGGAGGGCTTGTCCGATCAAAAAATGTTCTTTCTATAATACTTCAATGTTTTATCAGCTTAGGAATAGTTTCTATAATATGGGTTTTTTATGGTTATTCGCTTGCTTTTGGGCCTGATATTCATGGTTTTATAGGTAATTTCGATTGGGCTTTTCTAAATGGGGTTGGATTTTCTCCCGGCCCCTATTCCGATAGTATACCGCACATTTTGTTTTGTGCCTTCCAACTGATGTTTGCAATTATAACACCAGCGTTGATAACAGGTGCTTATGCAGAAAGAATGAAATTTTCGGCGTTTATTATTTTTACAGTTCTTTGGACAACTTTTGTTTACTTTCCTGTCTGTCATTGGGTATGGGGTGGCGGTTGGCTTGGAAAACTTGGAGCCCTTGACTTTGCGGGGGGAACTGTAATTCATATAAATTCAGGAGCAGCAGCCCTGGTTGTTGCATTTATGATAGGAAAGCGTAAAGGTTGGGGAAAGGATGCCATAATGCCTCATAATCTTACAATGACGCTTCTTGGGACAGGGATTCTCTGGTTCGGATGGTTTGGATTTAATGCCGGCAGTTCGTTGTCGGCCGGAGGGCTTGCTTCAATGGCGCTTATTACAACTCAGCTTTCAGCAGGAGCAGCAGCGGTTTCATGGATAATGGTGGAGTGGATATATCATGGAAAACCTACTACTCTTGGAGCTGCTTCAGGTGCGCTTGCAGGACTAGTTGCAATTACTCCGGCAGCCGGTTTTGTGGGACCGGTTTCCGCGATATCTATAGGTCTGGTTGCAGGAATTATATGCTGTTTAGCGATGTCTCTTAAAAGCAAATTCGGATATGATGATGCACTTGATGTGGTAGCAGTACATGGGATAGGCGGTGTATGGGGAGCTTTTGCAACAGGTCTTTTTGCATCAAAGGCAATTAACCCGGCAGGCGCTGATGGTCTTTTTTATGGAAATCCGAAACTGGTTTTGATACAGGCAATTGGCATAGCAGCTGCTATCACCTATTCAGTGATAGTTACTATTGTGATTGTTAAGATAATAAATTATATTGTTGGCCTCAGGGTAACTGAGGAAGAAGAAATACAGGGTCTTGATGTGAATTTACATAATGAAGTTGGATATACAATGTGAAAATAAAGAATATGGAGGGTGTGGGAATATGAAAAAGATTGAAGCTATAATAAAGCCTTTTAAGCTGGATGATGTTAAAGAAGCCCTTAATGAAATCGGGGTTCACGGTATGACGGTATCTGAAGTTAAAGGATACGGCCGGCAGAAGGGCCATAAGGAAATTTATCGCGGAGCCGAATATGTAGTTGACTTTATTCCCAAGATAAAAATTGAAATTGTTGTTGAAGCTGCAATGGCGAGTAATGTGGTTGAGACAATCATCAAGGCTGCAAATACAGGGAAATTAGGAGACGGAAAGATTTTTGTGATTCCGATTGAAGGAGCTGTAAGGGTTAGAACGGGCGAAAAGGGAAAGGACGCTTTATAGATCCGGTATAATCTGTTTGATTAATTTGTTTGAGTACACACGCATCCTCTAAGTTTCTTATTTAAAAAACAATTATAGAAATGCTTTATGATTAGTACGTCTTATTTATGCCAACATTAAAATGCAATATATTGCTATATAACATATTGGTATGATGATTATTTAATCAATTTTAGGGTTGGTGCTTTATTAATATTTTTTAATCCTGATTAACAAAATAATAAATTTTATTGAAGGAGATGTATCATGAATCCAAAAGAGGTATTAAATTTTGCAAAAGAAAAAGGTGCAAAGGTTGTAGATTTACGGTTTGTTGATTTTCCAAGTCATTGGCAACATTTTACAGTTCCCTTGAGCGAACTGGATGAATCAAGTTTTGAAGACGGTTTCGGGTTTGATGCTTCAAGCATAAGAGGATGGCAGCCTATAAATGCAAGTGATATGCTTGTTATTCCTGATCCCGCAACAGCTCAAATTGATCCGTTTTATGAAGTACCAACACTTGTATTGATATGCAATATTGTAGATCCTATAACAAGGGAACCTTATTCACGTGATCCAAGATATATTGCTAAAAAAGCGGAAGCTTATCTTAAAACAACCGGTATTGGTGATACTGCGTTTTTTGGTCCTGAAGCTGAATTTTTTATTTTTGATGATATACGTTTTGATTCACAGAAAAACAGTGCTTTTTATATAATTGATTCAGAAGAAGCAATTTGGAATACAGGCAGGGATGAATGCCCGAATTTAGGATATAAACCAAGGCATAAAGAAGGTTATTTTCCCGTTCCGCCCATGGATAAATTTCAGGATCTTCGAACTGAAATGATGCTCACCCTTGAAGAGCTTGGAATAGAAATGGAATGCCAGCATCATGAAGTGGCCACAGCAGGACAGGCCGAGATTGATATGCGGTTTAAGCCTCTTACTTTAATGGGAGATCAGTTGATGTGGTTTAAATATGTGCTGAAAAATGTGGCCTACAGAAACGGCCATACAGTTACATTTATGCCAAAACCGCTTTTTGAAGATAATGGCTCCGGGATGCACGTACATGTAAGTATATGGAAAGACGGCAATACACTTTTTGCCGGTGATAAATATGCAGGCGTATCTCAAGAAGCGCTTTATGCCATTGGTGGAATCTTAAAACACTGCAAAGCTCTTTGTGCATTTACCAATCCTACAACAAATTCTTATAAAAGACTTGTTCCCGGATTTGAAGCACCAGTAAATCTTGCATATTCAAGCAGAAACAGAAGCGCTTCTGTCCGTATTCCCATGTACTCAACATCTCCAAAAGCAAAACGGATTGAATTCAGAACTCCTGATCCGTCCTGTAACGGATATCTTGCTTTTTCTGCAATTCTGATGGCTGTATTAGACGGAATTGAAAATAAGATCCATCCGGGAGATCCTCTTGACAAGAACATATACGATCTTCCGCCGGAAGAACTTGCAAATATCCCGACAGCTCCCGGCTCTCTTGATGAGGCATTAAGTGCATTAAAGGAAGATAAGGAATTCTTGTTGAAAGGCGGCGTTTTCACTCAGGATGTAATAGATAACTGGGTTGAATATAAAACTAAGCATGAAATTAATCCGGTAAGACTTCGCCCACATCCGCATGAATTTATGCTTTACTATGATATATAGCAAATAAGTCCTGAAAGCATACAACAATTCAGCGATAATTATTAAGGCTGTAAGTAAATTAAATTTATCGCTGGACTTATTATAAAAACAAGAAGGCCAAAGTCAATTATCTATGACTTTGGCCTATAATTTTGTCATTTGTTATTTAATTATTGAAATCATTATATCAGCATAAAATAACGATAAGACTACAACTTTCATCCCATTTTCATCAGCCTGGAGGAAGGCCAGGAAGCATAGTGCTGCCGATTCCGCCATCTACGCAGAATGTGGCTCCTGTTGAATATTTTGATTCATCTGATGCCAAGAAAATTATAATACCATTATAATCCGAAGGATCTGCAAGTCTTTTAATCGGAACTGCTGCTCCCATAAAAGCCATTACTTCAGGCGGCATTGCCGACTTGGCATGATCGGTCAGGGTCAAACCCGGTGCAAGGCAATTTACATTTATTCCTGCAGGGCTTAATTCCGTGGCCATTTCTCTGGTCAGCGCTATAACAGCACCTTTTACAGCAGTATAGGAAGCAGTAAGAGGAATCCCAAGAATACCCTGTGTTGATGCGATATTGATTATCTTGCCATAGCCTTTTTTTACCATTTCTCTTGCAGCAATCTGGCTGCAAAGAAATGTACCGTACAATCCTACTTCAAGAGTTTGGTGCCATAGTTCATCTGTAGTTTCCAGAAAAGGAGCGAAAGGATAAATAGCTGCGTTATTTACAAGAATATCAATTTTCCCCAATTCAGCTACAGCCTTGTCAATCGCTGCCTGTATTTCAGTTCTTTTTGTAATATCTGCTTTTATTGCCAAACATTTACGACCGGCTGCCGCAACCGCTTTAATAACATCATCCATATTATCGGCAACATCTATTACTACGATATCAGCGCCTTCTTTAGCCATAGCAACAGCCATTTCCCTGCCGATACCTACAGCCCCACCGGTTACAATGGCAACTTTATCTTTTAATCTCATATGCTCCTCCTTTTTCTCTACTTAAAAAATAGTTTAATATTTTATTAATACATCCGGTAATTATTTATCTTTTTTGTTTGCTAAAAAACCTTTTACCAGCATTACAGGCATATAAACAATAATTGAAAAAGACAACAGGCCTAAAGACTGCCAGAGATCTTTAGGTTTTACATATATGGTAGCAAGCATTGCGCCCATCATTTTTCCTTTAACTACCAGGTTCTCACCTTCGCGAGACATGGATAACATATCCATCATCTCGACTCCTTCTTTACTGTACATCTTCATGACTGCTATTCTCCCTCTTCAATCAGGATACTCTTGCTTGTTAAATCGGCCTGCCTGTATCAGCCATATACCAGCAGATATGCCACGCGGGATGTTATTCCCGCATGGCAATCTATTATTTCTTATACGGTTTGCACCGAGTAGTTATGATTTCTTTGCTGCTACCTTTTCAAAATCAATTCCAAGGTCTTCCATTACTGCCTGAACTGCTGCGCGGCCTCCACCTATAACTCCGGTTCCGGGATGTCCGCTGGCGCTGCTCAAATAAAGATTCTTTACCGGCATTCTGTAATTCCATCCGGGAAGCGGACGATTGCCGGCAGACTGC